>NZ_SMAB01000006.1 GCF_004342885.1 Tepidibacillus fermentans | reverse complement strand
CTAAATAAGATAAGAATCTTAGAAAATGATGAGCAAAAAAAGACAAATCCCAACTCAAATGAAGCATTTGAGTTGGGGTTTGTCGACAGTCTGAAACTTCAGCCAACAAAGCTGAAGTTTTTCTTTTATCTTGATAAATTCTTCTTAATGTAAATGATGATTGATTTCATCTAATAATTGATGAATTTGATCCACATCAGTTGGGAATTCGAACTCTTTAACGAAATGGTCTTGCTCTCCTCGATTAATAACGATGGAGACCGGATAGTGAGATACATGAATTGGAATTTGCAAATTCTCTCTTTCTAAGAAATCAATCAACCGATGTAATGTCTCCTCATCTGGAATATTAATGAAAACGTATTCATCACTCAGTTGATCAAAATCCAATTCATCAAGATGCGAATAGATACTTGGATATACCCATGTAACATCATAAGAATCTTTATTGGCCTGTTGTTCAATAAGATTGGAAGTAACAGATTGTAGTGTACTTCGATTTTTCTTTTGATCGTCAATAAATAGTTCATAATTATCTGGAAACGGTAATTGCTCATTTTCATCAGCCAAAACAATATTTCGATATTGAATCCGAGGTCCCTCTACATTAAAATATGAACTCTCAGTAGGCGAGTATAAAACGAAAACAACAGCGCTACAAACGGTCATACAAGTGGCCAATAAAGATGGCTTAAATTTTTTCAGTCTCTGTCTTACTCGTTGATGATGGATCTCACCAATATCTTCCATAAAACTGACAACTTCAATCATATCTTGTAGTTCTTTTCTACAACTGTCACAAACAGAAACATGGTCATTTAATTCTTTTTTCTCTTCCTCAGTAATACTTTGATCAATATACCCTTGAATTAAATGTTCATACTGACTGCAAGACATGATTTTATCGCCCCTCATTCTGAAAGTCTACTCTTAAGCATCTTTCTTGCACGAAATAATTGGGTTTTCACAGTGCCCTCTGGGATTTGTAAGGCTTCACTAATCTCGGAATAGCTTAAGCCATCAAAGTGTCTTAAAATTAATACATTTCGATAGATTTCAGGTAACTTTTCAATCTCTTCTTTAACCTTTTCTAATGTCATTTTGTTCTCTACTTCTTCTTCCACTGAAGGGGCATAGGAATGAATCGATTGTGGCGATAATAAATTATCTTCAATTGCTACCATTTTGAGACTTTTCTTACGAACTTTGTCTCGAAAACGGTTAGTCATCATCATACTTAACCAAGCTTTTAGTGATTTTTCATACACATACTTGTCCGCTTTGCGATGAGCTTGCCACAACGTTTCTTGAGTTAAATCTTCAGCATCTTCAGGGTTTCCTGTTAACCGATAAGCTAAACGGTACAAATAATGACTGTGCTCAATTATTCTATTAAAAAATTCATCTTTTGATTTCGTTTTATTCTGCAAAGTATATTGATTTTCCATTGTTCCTCCACCATTTTCTATGATAATTTTTTGACCTAATCATCTATGAAAAAATATCAGTATTCTATCTACGAAAATTTTCTATTCTATAATATTAACACAAATTAAGAGCAATATATTAACATATTAACAAAAAATTAAAAGAATAAAGTTTCTGGAATTCTTTCCATTCATAAAAAAATAAGACCAGCTTCTCGTTGGTCTTATGAATCTTTTTTCTCTTCTTGACAATCTTTACATAATCCATATATTTCGAATGTATGCCCCGTTACTTTAAAGTCTCCTGCCAATCCTTGCAGTAAATCCATTGGACACTCTGGCATCACAAAGGTCTTTCCACATTTGGTACAAACAAGATGATGGTGGTGATCTTCAACACAGGAAACTCGATACTTCGCTTCGCCATCCAATTGAGTTTCTTCCACCAAGTCTAGATCTGAAAGAATGGAGAGATTGCGATAAATCGTATCAAAGCTTACACCTGGAAAACGATTCTGAACTTGATTTAGAATTTCTTTGGCAGAAACATAACGATCTTGGTTGAGAATAGATTGAATAATTTCCCGACGTTGTTCTGTCATTTTATATCCCTTTTTTTTCAAATTCTCCAGAATCTCTTCTACATTCAAAATGATCACTCCATCAAAATTGTTCACATACAGTATAAATTTTTACACTTAATCAGTCAAAGGATTCATTGATTTTTCTTTGCTAATTGTTCTTGAGCCATACGGATTAATTCCTTAACCATTCTTCCTCCAATTTGGCCACCAATCTTTCCCGCATCTTTTGTGGATAATTCACCATTATATCCTTTTTTATAAGGAACCCCCGATCTCTTTTGCTATTTCATAAGGGATATTCTGCTGATCAATTCCAGGTTGAATAACATCTTCATTGATTAAGACCTGTTGCTTAAATTGATCAAGAGCAGATCTGGCATCAGGGACGACTGTTTTTTTACGATTTCTTCTAGCCATTTACAACAACTCCTTTTTTTCATAGAATATGTAATGATAAAAGAGATAAACGTAAAAAATCTCTCAGATTCAGGTATAATTAGTAGGACAAGGTGAATAATAATAGAATAACCACATTTAAAAATTTGGGGAGGAAAACCAATCTATGAAAAGAAAACAAAATAGTTGGTTTATTCGTATTACCATTCTCATATTCGTTGTCATTTTTCTGTTGTTTAGTATTGCACCTGTATTTGCTGATTCTTTTACAGGGCAACAAATTATCACTTTAGGAAAAGATCTAACGCAAAAACAAAGAGAACAAATGTTAGCAGAATTCGCTGCGAAACCAGATGCAAAAATTATTGAGGTAACTAACCAAGAAGAGCATAAATATTTAGGAGAAAGCCTTCCTGCTCAAAAGATTGGTTACAAGGCGATTTCATCATCTCTCATTACTTTTGGAGAGAAAGATTCTGGCCTAAAAATTGAAAGCAATAACATCACATGGATCACGAATGAAATGTATGTGAGTGCTTTAACAACTGCAGGTATTACAGATGCAGAGATTAAAGTATCTGCACCCTATCCTGTTTCCGGTACAGCCGCTCTAACAGGAATTATGAAAGCATTTGAACAAAAAACAGGCCAAACGATCAGTGATGACGTGAAAAAGGTTGCCAATGAAGAAATGATTAAAACTGCTCAATTAGCTGACAGTATTGGTGATAAAGATAAAGCCATAGAATTGATGAAACGAATTAAAGAAGAATTGGCAAAACAAGGTGCAAAATTGTCTGACGATCAATTACGAGAGATGATCCAAAGAATTGCTAGTGATTTAGGAATTCAATTAAGTCCTGATGAATTGAACTCATTAATCTCTTTGGTGCGAAAATTACAAAATGCCAATATTGACTGGAATCTTGTTAGCCAACGTTTAGATCAAATCAAAACAAAATTTCAAGATTTCGTTGCCGCTAACCCAGAAGCAAAATCTTTCTTCAGAGAGATTATCGAGTTCTTAAAACAGCTTCTTGATAAAATCTTAAGTTGGTTACAATAACATATATGACTTCTTAAGTTTGAGCTTGTATAAGAAACTCCTTATTCGATGGAATAAGGAGTGTTTCTTTTCATAATTCAGGAAAACATTGATCAAAGCGTTCACGAATTTCGCCAATCTCATACAACAAATTATTAATCATCATCGGAATTTTTTCCTTATCCTCTGTTTCATCCACGAATACAACCGTATCAACATCTAATTCCACCGCAAACTGATATTTATTCCCATCCCTTACAACAAAAATTCCGGAATTATTATAACTTGTTATCCCTTTATCCGCTAAAAACTCTGACTTTCTCATGACATGAGGTTTCACGTAGCAATCTCCTTCCATCGATTCATCATTACTTAATATGGATAACTCTCCGAAAACTATGTATCCTCCCCCCATCCCTATCCAAGCCTATTTTATGATATGATTATTTCGTATAGCGAAAGGATCGAAAAAAGGGGAAAATATTAATGAAACAATTTCTTGCCTTAAAAGACTTTTTTTATGAATACAGATGGCGTTATATCATTGGAATCATTTGGTTGATTGCTGTCGATTCATTACAATTGATTATGCCAAAGTTACTAGGCGCCTTTACCGATGCCTTACGAAATGGAACCTTATCAACCAGACAACTGCTACTTTATATCGCTTCCATTTTGGTCATTGCCTTATTTATGTTTATCTTCCGTTTTCTCTGGCGGATGTATGTCATGGGTAATGCTCGATTCTTGGAATATAAACTTCGTAATGATCTGTTCTCCCACCTACAAACATTATCTACAAATTATTTTAATCACCACAAAACAGGAGACTTAATGGCCCATGCTACGAATGATATCAATGCGGTACGTATGGCGGCTGGACCTGGTATTGTAATGATTTTTGATACGATCATCTTACTTGGTACAACAATTTTTATGATGATCCAAACCATTTCTTTAAAATTGACGATTATTGCTCTTTTACCACTCCCGTTTATGGCTGTTGTCACGGGAAGATTCGGAAAGATTATTCATCACCGTTTTCGTAAAGCCCAAGAATCTTTTTCCCATCTTACCGAGAAAGTCCAAGAAAATTTTTCCGGAATCCGTGTGGTAAAATCCTTTGTCCAAGAACAGGCAGAATTAGAAAATTTCACAAAAGCGAATCAAGATTATGTGGATAAAAATATGCATTTAGTGCGAATTCAAGCACTATTTGATCCGATCGTCCAATTTATTTCTGGGATTAGCTTATTGATCATCCTGTCCTATGGTGGGATTCTGGTCATCAATCATGAAATTACACTTGGAGATTTTGTCGCTTTTAACAGTTATTTAGGACTACTCATTTGGCCAATCATGGCAATCGGATGGGTAATCAATATTCTTCAACGTGGTGCTGCTTCAATGGCACGTTTGAATGAAATCTTTCAAACCAAACCGGAAATCTATGACCAAGAAGGACTTATACAACCTGACTTACAAGAAATAAAAGGGGATATTCGAATTCAGCATCTCTCCTTTGCTTATCCAAATCAATCAAATAAGGTATTATCCGATATTAATATACATATACCTCAAGGAAAAACGTTGGCAATCATTGGTAAGACAGGAAGCGGAAAAACTACGCTCGTGAATCTACTTGTCCGCCTATACGATGTAGAAGAAGGAATGATTCAAATCGATGGCCATGATATTAAGTCGTTCCCATTAGAAGTGTTACGGCAAAATATTGGTTATGTTCCCCAAGATAATTTCTTATTCTCTACATCAATCAAAGAAAACATTGGATTTGGTCTTGATTCTTATACAGATCAAGAAGTAGAGAAAGCCGCAGAAGATGCACAAATTCTTGATAATATACAAGATTTTCCAATGAAATTTGAAACGATAGTCGGAGAACGAGGTGTATCGCTATCTGGAGGACAAAAACAGCGGGTTTCCATTGCCCGTGCTTTAATCAAAAACCCTAAAATTCTAATTTTGGATGATAGTTTATCCGCCGTGGATACCAAAACAGAAGAAGCGATCTTAAAACGCCTTAAAGAAGTGATGAAAGAAAGAACGAGTATCATCATTGCTCATCGAATCTCTACGATCAAAGAAGCGGATGAAATCATAGTCCTTGATGAAGGAAAAATTGTGGAAAGAGGAACACATGAACAATTATTACAGTTAAAAGGTCAATACTATGACCTCTATCAAAAACAATTGTTAGAAGAAATGATTGCAAATGAATAGTTTTCCCATGTAACCGACAGCTAAAGGATGTGAATTCATATATGTCGATCGATTTTCATGAAGAAGAAACGTTAGGTAAAGCATATGATCATAAACTTCTAAAACGATTATTAAAATATGCAAGACCATATTGGTGGATGATTCTTTCTTCCATCATCCTATTATTATTGATTACAGCCTTTGAATTAGCTCAACCCTATTTGATAAAAGTTGCCATCGATGATCATATTAACGGAATCTATAAGCCAATGGTCGCCTACGAACTTGGGAAAGCCCCGATAAAAGGGGTTATTTTCCAAGATAAAGAATATGTAAGGGAAAAAGATCTAAAATCCACCCCAACGCAACTTCCTAGGTATCAAATCATTGAAACTAAAAACGCCATTTATCTCATACAAGGAATGATTGCCAAAGATCAATCCTACCAAGTGCAGGTAGTTCATGGGAAACCAACGATCATTTCTGGTGATAAAACCTACCCCACAACCGAATTGTCTACAGAGGAGTTTCAACGGTTTCGTCAGCAAGATATTCAATCTTTATATCGGATTGGTGGATTATTCTTTATCCTATTACTACTTAGCTTTATCCTTAACTATATCCAAATCTATCTGCTTCAATATACAGGCCAAAAAATCATTTTTCAGATTCGTCAGGAAATTTTTTCCCATGTTCAATCGTTACCATTAGCCTTTTTTGACAAAAATCCTGTTGGTCGACTAGTAACAAGGGTTACAAATGATACGGAAGCTCTTAATGAAATGTATACGAGTGTATTGGTTAGCCTTTTTAAGGATTTCTTTATCCTTATTGGAATTATGATCGTCATGTTAAAAATGAATGTGAAATTAGCACTACTTAGTTTTGTTTCGATTCCACTCATTATCTTGACCTCATTCGTCTATAAGAGGCTAGCTAGGGATGCATTCCGGATTGTCCGAACCCGATTAGCACGAATCAATGCGACCTTGAATGAAAATATTTCTGGTATGAGAATTGTGCAAATTTTTCATCGGGAGAAAAAACAATATGAACAATTTAACGTGATCAACAGTTCTCATTATCAAGCAAGTATAAAAGAGTTAAAAACAGCTGCAATTTTCCGACCATCGATGGATTTTATCTATTCCATCTCCTTAGCTTTTTTACTCTGGTTTGGGGGGAAAGATGTAATAGCTGGTGTGACGGAATTTGGAGTATTATATGCGTTTATCGATTATATTCGTCGATTCTTTCAGCCCATCAATGACCTAACTGAAAAATATACGATTATGCAATCGGCTATGGCTTCTTCTGAACGAATTTTTCAATTGCTGGATCATAAAGATACAATTCCAAATCCCACCCAACCTAAGCCCATCGGTCAATTGATGGGAAAGATAGAATTCGATCATGTCTGGTTTGCGTATCAAGATGAAGATTGGGTATTAAAAGATGTTAGTTTTACCATCCAACCTGGAGAAATGGTTGCATTTGTAGGCGCCACAGGTGCAGGAAAAAGTTCGATTATTAATTTGTTAGGACGCTTCTATGATATTCAAAAAGGATCGATTCGAATCGATGGTATCGATATTCGTGACATGGACAAATATGAATTACGAAAACAAATCGGGATCGTGCTACAGGATGTTTTTCTCTTTGCGGGAGATATTAAATCCAATATCCGTCTGAATCGTAAGGATATTACAGATGAGGAAATTAAACAAGTGGCTCATTATGTGAATGCGGATCAATTCATTGAAAAGCTTCCAAATCAATATGATGAAGAAGTGAAAGAGAGGGGTTCAACTCTATCCCAAGGCCAAAGACAACTTCTTGCCTTTGCTAGAACCTTAGCCTTTAATCCTGCGATTCTTATCTTAGATGAAGCAACTGCAAATATTGATACAGCAACAGAACAATTAATTCAAGACGCTTTAAACAAAATCATCCACGGGCGAACAACGATTGTTGTTGCTCACCGTCTCTCTACCATTCAACATGCAGATAAAATTATAGTCCTACATAAAGGAAGGATTCGCGAAATGGGCAATCATCAAGAATTACTATCCCTTAAAGGACTCTATTACAAGCTTTATCAATTACAATATAAAGAAGATTTTCAATCAAATCATATGGCTATGTGAAAAAGGAATAAAAATAGGTTTGTATGGTTCTATAAGCTGCGACATAGCATTAACTTGCAACTTTAGTTGCATAGAGTGACTTGTACCCTATGGGTGCTTTAGCGAGCGAGCTTTCCCACTTATCGTTTATTCAGGGAAAGCCGTAAGGTTAGGAGCAGCGTTAGAACATACAAGCCTAATGAACGTACTTTTCAATCTTCTTCCTTATTTCTTCCATCCAATAGGATTCTTCTAATTCTCCTTCTACCATTAGTTCATTGAGTAAGTCCTGAAGATCTTCCTGAATACTTCCCTCTATGTATGGATGTTCTTGTTGGTTATAAGCCATCATAATAAGTTGGGCTAATTCACACTTATTTTCAAAGGGTATTACTCTGACTTTCTTTTCGGTTAAATCAATTTCATTAATCATTTCCTTCATCAATATTTCCGAGTGACCGATTAGTTGGTGATTTTCACAAACAGGACAACTGTAAACGGGTACATTTTCAATTTTGATATTGTGATTAAAAAAAACGGTCCGAATCGTAATTTCCATTTCAGCTCCACAGGTACAAATTTTTTTCATATGTATCGAACACCTTTCCACTATGTAACATCAAAAAACGCTCAATTCAACTATCATTGTAACGAAAAAGCTAATCTTTCTACCTAGTAACTTCTTGGTATTTCAAGAAGTAAATGTTATTCCTTACTTTCTTTCTTTCGAACCCAGAAATAAAAAACAATAACCCCAACGATGGCACCGATAAAATCATTTACAAGATCATGAATGTCAGGTGTTCGACCTGGAACGTACATTTGATGCCATTCATCGGTAAGTCCATAAATTACACTTAATACAACAGCGACTACCATCGATTTTATCAAAGGAAATTTGCCAATAAGTGCATATATAAAGGTCATCGCAAGAATAAAATAAGCCACCAAATGACCCCAGTTTAAATCTTTAAAAAAAGGAAACATCTGATTCAGTTCTGAGCCAGTTCTTGAGGATAAATAGAAAATTCCAATCATCACAAATATTGACGGAATCCATTTCTTCATGAAAACCCCTCCATAGATAAAACTAACCTAAAAATTAAAAACAGATAAGCCCATTTTATCATTTTTTTCATAACCTTTTGAAGCACTGGGTCATAGACTATAAAGAAAAAATGAGCCTAGGAGGGTAAAATATGTATTCCATGAGTGTTCCTGGGGTAAATCCGATGTCTGTTTACTTTAAAAATTTCCCCAAATTCCTTGAGAACTTAAAGATGGCCATTGCGGATGAACGTGGAGCCATCGACTTATACACTAGACTATTAACTGTCGCCCCAACTGAAATCGCCAGATATAGTGTCCAGACTGCGTTAACTGATGAAAAAGTTCATAACAAACAATTAACTAGATTATATAAGAGACTCACTGGACATAAGCCAGTCATAGAAGTGAAAAAAGTAGAATTTCAGCATTTCTTCGATGGATTGCAAAAAGCATTTCTCGATGAAGTAAAGGCGGCTGAATTTTATAAAGAAATGTATTTATCCGTTTTTTGTCCGAATATCCGTGATATTCTCTATTTCATTCAACATGATGAAGTCGAACATGCAATGCTTTTTAATTGGGTTCACACAGAAATTAAAGCGTAAAACTAGATCCCCCTTTCTTCTCTAGAAAAAGGGGGATCTTTTTTTACATCTCAATCGTCGACAAATCACCAGTTGGCAATCCTAATTCCCATGCTTTTAATACACGGCGCATGATCTTTCCTGATCTAGTCTTGGGTAATGAATCGCGAAACTCAATAAATTTGGGAGCAGTGTGTGCGGCTAAGTTTTGTTTAACAAACAAACGGATATCTTCTTTCAAAAGTTCAGACTGTTGTACTCCATTTTTCAATGTTACATATGCCTTAATCACTTCTCCACGTACCTCATCAGGTACACCGATCACTCCTGCTTCTGCTACTGCCCAATGTTCAATTAATTTGCTCTCAATTTCAAATGGACCTACCCGTTTACCCGCAGTGTTAATCACATCATCATTACGGCCAGCAAACCAGATATAACCGTCCTCATCTTGATACGCTTTATCACCAGAGAAAAACCAACCATTCACAAAATACTCTTGGTATTTCTGCGTATTATTCCATATTGATCTTAACATTGCTGGCCAAGGTGGTTTAATGGCTAAGTTCCCCAACTCATAAGGTGGCAATTCCTTACCATGATCATCAAGGATAGCCACTTGAATTCCTGGAATTGGTTTACCCATTGAACCAGGACGAATCGGAACAGATTTATAGTTTGCACAAATTGTTGATCCTGTTTCTGTCATCCACCAATTATCATAGATGGGTTGTTGAAAAACTTCTTCTGCCCAACGTATTACTTCTGCGTTTAATGGTTCACCAGCAGAGAGAATATGTCGAAGCGAAGACAGATCATATTTCGCCGGTAGTTCGTTCCCTTCACGCATTAACATCCGAAAAGCAGTGGGTGCACTAAACCATACCGATACTCGATAACGTTCTAATGTTTGATACCACTGCTCTACATTGAATCGTCCTCCACGAACGACTATGGTTACACCGTTTAACCATGGAGCAAACATTCCTGCAGACGTTCCTGTTACCCAACCTGGATCTGCAGTATTCCAATAGATGTCGTCATCGTGCAAATCATACACATATTTACCTGAAATATATTGATGTAACATCGCATCGTGAACCTGTAAGACACCCTTTGGTTTTCCTGTGGATCCCGAAGTATAATGAATTAACATCGGAGTCTCACGATCTACCCATTCTATCGTATATTTGTTGGATATATTCATTAGTTCTTGATATAAAATTTGGTTCTCTGATTCCTTTTTCTCTGCTTCAACAAGAATTATATATTTTAAATCAGGGAGTTCAGCAAATGGGATTCTATCTGCTAATAAAGGGGTTGTAACGATAGCGATCGATCCACTATCTATTAGACGATCTTTTACTGCTTCACCCATAAAAGCTTCAAATAAAGGACCAGCAATCGCTCCCATTCGAATCGTTCCAAGTAATGCAACGATTAATTCTGGACCTCGTGGCATGAATAAAAATACACGATCGCCCTTTTGAATACCATTCGCTCTTAAGCCATTCGCAAAACGAGAAGATAACTCGCGTAATTGTGCAAAGGTATAACTTTCCTCTCTGTCATTATCTAAATAAAGTAACGCTACTTTATTTCCTTTCCCCTCATCGACATGACGATCAATCGCCTCATAAACGATATTCACCAATCCCGTTTTGCTCCAAGAAAAAAATTGCTCTACTTCTTCCCACGAAAAATTACGATACATCTCATCATAATCTGTTAAATTCATCTGTTTCTTATTCATCTCACCAATCCTCACTTTCACACTCTACTGTTTTATAGTAATTATATTTGTTATATAACAGAATATCAAGATAATTTTTATAAAATTCAAAATATTTTATAAATTATATAGAATGAAAAGTTATTGATTACCTCTGTATATCGTTTTTGATAAAAAATAGCCTGGCAATTGCCAAGCTATCGATATTAAATATTTTCCATTTTTCATTTCAATGACCCGATCTGCTTTGTAAAGCGAATTTTCTTTTTAGGAAAATTGTGAATATGAGAATGATTGTCTTTAAAGTAGAATCTATCCTGATTTATTTAAAGATTATCATTTTTGTCATCTTCCCTAATGACAGTCACTTCCTTGTTTAGTAATATTATTTTAAAGGAAGTGACAATGAATGCAAATTTCACCAAAACGGCTCGCAAAATCCATCCTAAATGAAAAAAAATACCTATTTACCTATCATAAAAACCATGATCTCCTATATTCATTTGTTATGCCCGTGATCTTAGAGGTAGAACATTTATTAAATATGCTCCCCCCTTTAAAAATAGCGAAAAATGATTTTAAATATTGTGAAGAAGCCTTTCGTTCAGTGACAAGACGAATCGCTGGGTATAGTTACTCTATAGCTCGACAAACGATCAAGGTCGGATTCCCTTCAGGAGATTTTCACAACCTATATATGGAAGATGAACGTCATGAAATTGCTCTATTTATCTTTCAAGAGCAGGAATCCATTTTCCGCGAAACGATCAATGATACCTTATTAGAGGTAACACGTCACTCTGATCAGAACTTTTATCAATATTTTCGTTCTCATCTTCTCCATTATTTTCTGAACATTATGATGCAAATGTTTAAAGAGGTTTTTCTATTTGCTATGGTCCTAGAACCTCAAGAAAAACGACCAGAACCAATCCTAGCTGATTAATTGGAAAAAAAACGTACATACTAAAAAGGGCTTCATTTAGAAGTCCTTTTTCATGTGCAGACTCTATAAGAAAGAAGGAGAAAATATGGCGAAAAAAAATAAGCAACAAAAACAAGCTGGACCCAGTAAACGATCCAAAGTAACATCTGAACAAATGGAATGGCATACCGTATCTAGTGATGATGAAGAGGCTTATACCAACGAAATGAAGCAATTAACAAAAGATTAAATGGATTGATTAAGAAGTAATCCGTTCGTCTCTTCTTGGAGTGCATCTTGCACTCCCTTTTCTATGCGTAATTTTACAAGCTCGATAAATTTACTCCTTCTAACCCGAACTATTTGCCCATTTCGTTGTATATAATCGCTGTATCATTGAATAGTGGAGGGAATTGATCTCCCGTCACCCTAACCTCTATACTGGATTAGAACCAAATCTTAAAGAAAAAGATGAAAATCATTAACAGAAATATAACTGCCTTGACCAAGCTTCCTCCCAGTAATCCTATTAAGGAGGCCAAACCAATTTGTGAAGCTTGATTCCAAGGTACACCTCGAAACATTTCCACACCCGTTACAAAGAAAAACGGACCAATAATTATACCTAGTGGACCAAAGACGATAGGACCGACCAAGATACCAACAATGGCTGCCCAGACCCCTAATCTGGAACCACCCTTTCGTTTTACCCATGTGCTGCTAGCAAGAAAATCAACGACGATGGTAAGAGCGGTCAACAAAAACATTGTCAACCAAAATTGCCAACCTACTAATGGAAAGAAAATAAAATGATAGAGCAACAATCCAATCCAGATTAACGTTACACCCGGTATGACAGGCATAATGATCCCTACAAAACTAAGCGCGAATAAACTAAGAATCAATAACCACCAGACAAACGTCATTTTTCATCCTCCTTTTCTTTCAATTTCATCCACTTATTAATCTAAAGGAAAACCTTGCTTTTCAATAAAATCCCTTAAACTCTTTCGTTGTGGACCTAAGAACAATCGAGCCATCATTCCTGACCACGTATCTGCTCGCCTCCCATTTGTCCGATCACGATAATATTCGGTGATCGCCCGATCATACTGTTCAATCTCATTTTGCTGATCCCGTTGGTATTCATTTTCATGCAAGATCACAGATAGTGGTAAGCGTTGTTTCTGTTCGGGAAGATGTTCTGTTGGATACCCCAGACACATTCCGAATAATGGCATAACAAGCTGGGGCAATTGCAAGACTTCACTCACTTGTTGTGGCTGATTACGAATTCCGCCAATATATACCCCACCTAATCCCATTGATTCTGCGGCTAACATGACATTTTGAGCAAAAAGCGCTGTATCAATAATACTCACAAGGAAATTCTCTATCGTAGAAAATTCCGCTTCTTTTCCGTTATGATGAATTGCCTGTTGGATTCGGTACAAATCCGCACAAAAAACGAAAAAAACAGGCGCTTGTTCAACATAAATTTGATCTCCGCTAAAATGTGCTAGCTGTTTTCTTTTCTCCTGATCCGTCACTTGAATGATACTGTATGCCTGAACAAAATTGGACGTTGACGCCATTTGAGCCGTGGAGACAATTCGTTCGATTTGTTCCTTTGATATGGGTTTCTCTTGAAACGAACGAATGCTTCGATGATTTCTCATTGTGTCTAATACTGTTGTCATAATTCACCTCTATTCAATCTTATTATATTTATTATAACCAAAACGAAAAATCTACGATATATAAAAAACGAGAAGCTTTCGCCTCCCGATTTTCTATTGCTATTTAATTCTGTGGTATTTCGTTCCGATCCATTCTCGGTCTAGCATTGCTATCTGGATGATAGAATAAATGGAATAAAATCATAAACGCAAAGGTGAGTACTGCACCGATAATATAAGGAGAGTCCATAAAGTAAAGATACAAAGTCCCCGCTAAAGGCGGCCCAATAATCCGCCCCATGCTATCCATCGAATCCATGATCCCAATAGCGCTTCCCTGACCTGATTTCGTTCTCTTAGAAATGAGGGAAGAAATGCTAGGTCGCATCATCCCATTCCCGATTCCAAAGACTGCAAGGAAAAGAGCTAACGTAATAAAATGATGAGCAAAGATAATCAATAGGAAGCCAAGAGAAGAAATCAAAAGTCCTAATTTAATCATCTTTTGTTCCCCATATTTTTTAATCAATTTACCAATGAATCCACCTTGTACAAAGGCACTGGCAATCCCCATGATTGCAAATACATAACCAAGGTCACGCGAAGACAATCCTGCACGTTCTTTGGCAAAATAAGCGAAGGTTCCTTCTAAACCAGCTAAAGTAAAACTAACGATAAATGCGGCTAAGTAAACAATCGTTAAATTCCCTTGCATAATAGCAAAGCTGATTTTCTTCTGCGCTGATTTTCGCTCTTCGGTCTCCTTAGGTAAAGATTCCGGTAACATAAACCAGGTGATAATGAACGGAATCACAGATAGACTAGCCGTAAATAAGAACGGTGTCGCTAATTGCGGAAGTCCAAAAAGAGAGTATTTACTTAAAATCCCACCGATTGCAGGACCAAAGATAAAACCTAATCCCATTCCGGCTCCGAGAATCCCCATCCCTTTCCCACGATCTTCTTCACTCGTAGTATCTCCAATAACAGCCATCGCTGTAGGTAAGGTGGCGGAAGATAAAATACCTGCCAAGATACGAGCTACAAATAAGAGCCATAATTGATTAGCAAAGGCAAACATTGTAAAAGTGACAATATAGCCACTAATTCCAATCAATAAGACAGGTTTTCGGCCGATTCGATCCGATATTTTTCCCCATATCGGAGAAAAGATAAATTGCATGATCGAATAGCTGGCCATTAACCATCCAAATACGGCTTCTGTGGCACCCAAAGATTCAGCGTAATAAGGCATAACTGGAATGATAATTCCAAAACCCAACATCACAAGAAAGAGTATCGAAAACAAAATAGGTAATCGCTTCATTCTTTCACCCTCTAATTTGATCCTAAATTTCTTATTTATCGGTTTTACACTATAAAAATAGTACAATTTAGCTTTTATTTTACACTTTTTTTTCTTCTTGCAAAAGAAAAGAAAAACTTTTCGTACGAATAAATAAAGGTTTGTATGTTCTACAAGCTGCGACTTTAGCGAGCGAGCTTTCCCACCGACCGTTTATTCAAGGAAAGCCATAAGATTAGAAGCAGCGTTAGAACATACAAGCCATTTCAGCAACTTCTTACACTTTAGAAAAAGAAATATATTTATTTTCATGATTGTCATCGTTATAATAGTGTTAAAGGCTGTAGTATTCAATATAAAAAAACTGTTTTACTCTATTTTTTAGTAATACTATAGTTTACACTCATCTTTCTATGTTCTTGTACATTAAAAAAGTATTAAACTGTTATACACGGGAAGGAGATCGAAATCATGAGAAACGAGGTCGTATGGAAAGTTGGCGGCCAACAAGGAGAAGGAATTGACAGTACCGGTCAAATCTTCGCTCTGGCATTGGCACGTAAAGGTTATTTTATTTCCTCGAATAAGCATTTTGCCTCGCGAATTAAAGGGGGCTATACCCATTACCAAATCCATGTAAGTACAGAACCAACTTATTACCATGGCGATTATACTGATGTACTATTGGCCCTAGACCAAGAAACAATAGATAACAACCTTGAGGTGATGAGTAAAGGTTCGATTATTCTTCGCGATGGAAAAGAAGAATCCTTAGAGTCCGATGGAAAAATTACGACTCTCTTCTTACCTCTCACCGAGATTGCTGAAAGTATTGGTGGGAAAATCGTTCGGAACATGGTTGCATTAGGCGCTTCTTCCGCCCTTTTTGGCTTAAGTGAAGATTTATTCGATTCTCTGATCGAAGATAAATTTAAGAAAAAAGGCGAAGAAATTGTCAATATGAACAAAAATGCGGTTCGTGCTGGCTTTGATAAAGCCAAAGAATATCTCAATGCAGGGAAACTAGCTGCAATCCAACTAGAAAAACCGGAACTAGAAGTTCCACGCAATCTTATGATTGGAAATGAGGCCGTTGGTTTTGGTGCATTAGCAGCAGGTTGTCGTTTCCTTTCCGCATATCCAATCACTCCAGCATCAGAAGTCATGGAATGGCTGAAAAAAGAATTACCTCGAGTAGGTGGAACTGTTGTTCAAGCTGAAGATGAGATTGCAGGAATCACCATGGCGATTGGTGCTGCTTATTCTGGTGTTCGTGCCATGACCTCTACCTCTGGTCCTGGTTTCTCGTTAAAAACAGAAGCACTAGGATTAGCAGGGATTTCGGAAACACCACTCGTGATTATGAATACTCAACGCGGGGGCCCTGGAACAGGACTTCCAACCAAATATGAGCAAGCCGACGTCAATACTATGATTAATGCAGGACATGGTGAAATTCCACGGATTGTTCTTGCGCCATCAACGGTTGAAGAAGCATTCTATATGACAGCTCAAGCATTTAACTATGCTGAGCAATATCAATGTCCAGTTATTATTGCAATGGACCTATACTTATCTCTCTTTAACCAAACAGTGAATAAACTTGACTTCTCAAAGATCAACATCAACCGTGGTAAGCTTCTTTTCGATGAAGAAGCAGCTAAAAATGATGAACGTTATTTCTTACGTTATGAATTCACGCAAGATGGTATCTCTAGTCGCACGATTCCTGGTCAAAAAGGTGGAGTCCATACAGCTAACTCCAATGAACATAATCAAACGGGTCATATCGATGAAGATCCAACCAACCGTACAAATATGATGAAAAAACGTTTAGGTAAACTTGCTTCCCTAATAGACCCGGGTTTTGAAGCTACAGGGAATAAAGAAGCCGATGTATTGCTTGTAGGTTTTGGTTCTACCTATGGCGTGATTCAAGAAGCGAAGAAATCCTTAGAAAAACGGGGAATCAACGTTACCCATGTTCATGTTAAACGTTTAACACCTTTTGATCTATCGCTTAAAGATTATGTTCTTGGTGCAAAAACAGTAATTGTCATCGAAAATAACTATACCGGACAATTAAAACGTCTCATGCAAATGGAATTAAATACAGGAAAAGAATTAAAGAGCATTACCAAATACGACGGAAATCCATTTACATTAAGAGAAGTAATGGAACAAATCGATAATATTTTGGCAGAGGAGGTAAGATAATATGGCAACAGTAAAAGATTTTAAAGGGGATCAACCTACTTGGTGTCCAGGTTGTGGCCATTTTAGCGTCATGGCTAGCCTACAAAAAGCCGCTGTCGATATTGGATTAGAACCTCATAATATGGCAATCATCAGTGGGATTGGTTGTTCTGGTAAGATCTCCGAATATACAAGGGCTTATGGATTCCATACCTTACATGGGCGCGCCCTACCTATTGCTCAGGGAGCTGCTTTAGGAAATAAAGATGTGAAAATCGTCGCCGCTGGTGGAGACGGAGACGGATATGGTATCGGTGTCGGCCATTTTGTCCATGCAGTACGCCGAAATGTGAATATGACTTATGTTGTAATGGACAATAACATTTACGGACTAACCAAAGGACAAACCAGTCCTACCTCTGCTCAAGGATTCAAAACCAAATCTTCACCAAAAGGTAGTGTAGAAAGTCCTGTTCATCCATTAGAAATTGCTCTAGTTAATGGAATCACTTTCTTAGCACAAGGTTTCTCTGGTGATATTAAAGGCCTAAATGAAATCATGAAAGCTGCTTTACAACATAAAGGGTTTGCCCTTGTAAACGTCTATAGTCCATGCGTAACCTTTAACAAGGTAAACACTTATGACTATTACAAAGAAAACTTAGTGGATGTTTCTTCCTTTGAAAACTATGATCCAACTGACCGCATGCAAGCCATTCAAAAAGTACGTGAAACCAATGGTTTGTTAACAGGAATTATTTTTAAAGAATATCGTCCAACATTCCAAGAGTTAACTCCAGATTATCCTGAAATTGCCATTGCTAAACAAGACCTCAATCTTGACGTAGCAGTCTTAGAAGAAATAGAAAAACAATTTCAATAAGTCATATCTTTTGTCCACTTCCACTTTGTAGTCCATAGTATAAGGTTGGGATTTTCTTCCCAACCTTTTTTGTTTTATCATATATTCATGAATTTCTGCATAAATTATTAGTTAATTTAAGCTAACAGGAGGGTCAAAGCATGAAACTGCTTACGATCTATGGAAGCTCCCGCAAAAACGGGAATTCAGAAGCATTAACCAAAAAAGTTTTGCAACAACTGAATCCCAAAGATGTAGATGAAATCCATTTAATGGATGTTCATATTGAACCAATTGTCGATGAACGGCACACAGAACACGGCTTTCGGCCAGTTGATGATGACTATGAAAAATTGGCGATTCAGATCATGAATCATCAAGTCCTTCTTTTTTCGACTCCCCTTTACTGGTATGGAATGTCAGGTCGTATGAAAAACCTGATCGATCGTTTTACCCAAAGTCTGCGCAGTACCGAATACGACTTTAAAGAAAAAATGAAAGGTAAGAAAATGTATGTAATAATCGTAGGCGGTCAGTCTGCTCCATATACTGCACTTCCCCTTGTCCAACAGTTCCAACTGATTGCTCAATTTATGGAAATAGAATTTTCTGGATATGTTATCGGTAGAGGAGTAAAACCTTTAGAAGTATTAGAAGATGAAGAAGCGATTGTTCAAGCGATTCAACTTGGGAAAAGAATCAGAGGAGAATTGAAATAAACATCACCTTAAATACGAACATTTTAGCCATAATAACGAAATAATGTTTGTATTTTATTCGATTTATGTTATTATTATAGAGGACTAACTAATGATTAAGGGTGATTTTATGAACGGACAAAAATACTATGATGTCATTCTCGTAGGAGCTGGACCTGCAGGAATTTTTGCCAGCTATGAATTAATAAAGCTAAATCCCAACTTGAATGTGCTTCTATTAGATAAAGGTCAAGATATTTACCATCGTTCTTGCCCGATTCATAAAGGAATTCTTACCGAATGCCCAACGACGAAAAAATTTGAATATCAAAGCTGTTACCCTACTTGTGCATTAACGGGTGGTTGGGGCGGTTCAGGCGCATTTTCCGATGGGAAGTTTAACATTACCACTGATTTTGGCGGCTGGATGGGTGAATATATCCCTTCGTCGGAATTATTGCAACTAATTGAATATGTGGATCAAATCAATCTCGGATTTGGAGCTACTGAAGAAACGCATGGTAGTCTTGAAATCAGCGAATCGATTAAAAAATTAAAAAATGAGATTGATGAGTTAGAACTGAAAATCGATTTAGAACCTTCTCTAGCTATAAAAAAAGAATTAAAAAGGAAAAAGAAAGAATTGCACTCATTAATGAAAATTCATCAGATTGAACAAAGAGCAACTTCTGTTGGCATGAAATTACTAAAAGCGAAAGTCCGCCATTTAGGAACAGAAGAAAACCTAAAAATCCTTACTCGAATCTATGAATATTTAAAAGATAAATTAGAGATTCGCCATCGAACAAAAGTAAAAGATATTATTGTTAAAGATAAAAAGATTCAAGGAATCGTATTAGAAAATGGTGAAGAGATCTATGCGAAGTATGTATTTATCGCCCCTGGAAGAGATGGAAGTGAATGGTTGGCAAAAATTTTAACAAAAGAAGGTCTACATCTGAGCAATAACCAAGTGGATATCGGTGTACGAGTTGAAGTACCAAATACCGTCATGGCAGAAATCAATGAACATCTATATGAGGCGAAACTGATCTATAATACACCAACTTACAATAATATTGTTCGCACCTTTTGTGCAAATCCCTCAGGCCGTGTAGTGATCGAGAACCATAGTGGTGTTATGACAGTGAATGGACACGCTTTTAAAGAAGATAAAGAAAAACAATTTAACACGAATTTGGCTTTGTTAGTCTCTCATCATTTTACTGAACCTTTTAATGAACCGATTCAATATGCCAAATATATTTCTCGTTTAGCCAATATGCTTAGTAACGGAAACGTCATCGTTCAACGATATGGTGACTTGCGTAAGGGTCGCCGTTCTACTGAAAAACGAATTCAGAAAGGATTCGTTGAACCAACCTTAAAAACTGCTGTTCCAGGAGATCTTGCACTAGTCCTTCCTCACCGAACGATTACAAGCATTATTGAAATGATTGAAGCATTGGACAAAGTTTCACCTGGTTTTGCGAGTGAACATACTCTGCTTTATGGTGTAGAAGCGAAATTTTATTCTGCAAGGCCAAAACTAAGCAATACCTTTGAAACAGAAATTGAAGGGCTTTATGTCGGTGGCGATGGTGCTGGTGTTACAAGAGGACTTGCACAGGCCAGTGCTTGTGGAGTCGTGGTTGCAAGAGATATTCTTAAACGAATACAGACTTAATCAATTCAGTCATTCCAGATCCACTCTTCTTTCATGGGGTGGATTTTTCTATATTGACAGAAAATTTTTTATAATATATAATATTAATTATACGAACATACATTCGTTTATTATACTTTCTTTTCATTATATTAGAGGGTATAATAGAATTAATGGTTTTAAACACGAATCGGACAAGTATATCCATTTTAGATAATACGAAAATCATGTTCGTAAATATCTAAAAACGAGGTGTTTATTGAATGAATGAAGAGATCTTAAATCAAATTCTTACTGAACTAAAAGAGGTTAAGCGATCCATGGCTACGAAAGATGAACTTGAAGCGATTAGACAGTCCATGGCCACGAAAGGCGAGCTTGAAGCGATCAGACAGTCCATGGCCACGAAAGATGAGCTTAAGGGGATGGCTACCAAAGATGATTTTAACGCAGTGAAACTCGCTGTTCTCGAACTTTCTGAAAAAGTCAATACCATTATGGAGAATATGGTTACAAAAACGGACCTTAAATATATTGAAACCAAAATCATTGAACATGATAAAGAATTATTTAAATTTAAAGATTTTGTTTCTTTACTTACAAAATAATGATTACTAGCAAGTTTCCTTGACTTTTGCTTTCAAATCGTTATAATAAATTATCAATCATAATATTCCGTCTTCAATGAAGGAACTAGTAAGTTTGGTCTTGGATTGTTCTAGAGAGAAGGATCATGGCTGGAAGTCCTTCCAATCCGCAAACTGAACCCATTCCTGAGAAATCTGCGAAGAGCAAGATCGTCCCCCTTACGTTACAAGGGTTAGAGTGAACATGTAATAAGTGGATATTACATGTTAATAAAGGTGGTACCACGGAGTTGATTCGTCCTTTAGGATGGTTCAACTCCTTATTTTTTGGGGTTAATACAAGTAAAGGAGTGCAGAATTAATGGAAGACAAGAAGTTTGTCAAAGAAATTCAAAGCAAAGAAGAAGATTATTCTCGTTGGTATTTAGACATTGTGAAAAAAGCCGATCTGATGGATTATGGCCCTGTCAAAGGAACAATGGTTATTAAACCTTATGGCTATGCCATTTGGGAAAATATGCAAAAAGATTTAGACAGGCGGATCAAAGAAACGGGACATGAAAATGCTTATTTTCCTCTCTTAATCCCTGAATCCTATTTAAAAAAGGAAATGAATCATGTTGAAGGGTTTGCTCCTGAAGTTGCTTGGGTAACCCAAGGAGGAAACGAACCGTTAGAGGAGCGCCTTGTTGTTCGTCCCACTTCGGAAACCATCATTTGCTCCATGATGAGTCAATGGATTCAATCCTATCGTGACCTGCCAATGAAATTAAATCAATGGGCCAATGTCATGCGTTGGGAAAAAAGTACAAAACCTTTCTTACGTACATCTGAATTCCTCTGGCAAGAAGGACATACTGCCCATGCGACATATGAAGAAGCGGAAGAAGAAGCACTACAAATGTTAGAAGTATATCGGGCTTTTGTCGAAGAAGTTCTGGCAATGCCTGTTATTCCTGGGAAAAAGACAGAAAATGAGAAGTTCGCAGGTGCTGAACATACGTATAGTATTGAAGCTTTGATGAGTGATGGAAAAGCGTTACAAGCTGGTACCTCCCATCACTTAGGTCAAAATTTCTCAAAAGTGTTTGATATTCAATTTGCTGATCAGAATAACCAAATGCAATATGTCTATCAAACCTCATGGGGTTCTTCCACACGGATGATCGGTGGATTAATTATGACTCATAGTGATGATCGCGGACTCGCTTTACCACCAAAAGTCGCACCAATTCAAGTCATCATTATTCCAATCCTTCGAGGAGATAAAGAAACGGTTCGTACAAAAGCACATGAGTTAGCTACCGAATTGAAGCAAGCAGGTGTCCGTGTAAAAGTAGATGATCGGGAAGAAATGACTCCAGGTTGGAAGTTTAACGAATATGAAATGCGCGGTGTACCCATCCGCATTGAATTAGGACCAAAAGATCTTGAAAAGGAACAATTCGTTTTGGCACGTCGAGATACAGGAAATAAAGAATTCTTACCACTCGCAAATTTCGTTGAAACAATCAAAGAGAAACTGGATCAAATCCAAAAAGATATGTTTGACAAAGCAAAAGCTTTTATGGATAGCCATACCTTTGAAATCAATTCCATCGAAGAGATGAAAGAACAACTTCTTAAGGAAAAAGGCTTTATGAAGAGTTGGTGGTGTGGCGATCTCAAATGTCTCGATGAAGTAAAAGAAGAAACAGGAGCAACAGCCCGCAATATTCCTTTTAAGCAACGAGAAGGCAACGGTAAATGTGTCTGCTGTGGAAAAGAAAGCACCACGACTGTTTATTTTGCAAGAGCGTATTAAATTGTTCCCCCTGAACATCATGTTCAGGGGATTTTTTTGCATAAGCATAATTCGATTAAACCAAGTAGAAAATATATAAGTATCAATTTTTTAGCAAGGAGGCGTAAAAGTTGCCCTCAAAAAACCCGAATGGAATGACCGTTTTAGCCATCGGCTCTGTTCCATTAATTATGACTTTAGGAAACTCATTGTTAATTCCCATCTTGCCCGAAATGAAATCGGAACTAAATATCTCCCAATTCCAAGTCAGTTTAACCATCACTGTGTTTTCCGTTGCAGCAGCAATCATGATTCCCATCTTAGGTTATTTGTCCGACCGTTTAACACGTAAAAAAATCATTATTCCCTCTTTATTCCTATATGGTATTGGTGCTCTTCTTGCTGGATTAGCAGCCGCTTGGTTTGCCAAACCTTACCTCTGGATCATCATTGGCAGAACCTTACAAGGGATCGGAGCTGCTGGAACAAGCCCAATTGCCATGGCTTTGACAGGAGACTTATTTAAAGGTGGAATGCAAAGTAAAGTCCTAGGGATCGTTGAGGCCTCTAATGGTTTTGGTAAAGTACTTTCACCCATTATCGGATCATTATTAGCGTTAATCATCTGGTATGCGGTCTTTTTTGCTTTTCCTATATTTTGTCTCATTTCTATCCTCTTAAATTGGTTTTTTATCAAAGAGCCACCAAGAAAACAGCCACCTCCTCCAATCGGTCAGTATGTGAAAGGTCTATTTTCTGTCTTTAAACATGAAGGACGCTGGTTATTTGTTACTTATCTTGCTGGTGCTACAGGACTTTTTACTCTTTTTGGTATGTTATTCTATTTATCGGATACCTTAGAAAAACAATATCATATTGATGGCGTGATTAAGGGGTTAATTTTAGCTATTCCTTTATTGTTTATGATGTCAACTTCATATATCACAGGGAGCAAAATAAAGAAAAAGCAACAATTAATGAAAACATTAATCATTACAGGATCTATCCTTATGACCATTTCTTTTGCTATCTTAACTTTTTTTTCAAATATGTTTCCATTTATTTCAATTTTAGTCCTAAGTAGTATTGGAACTGGACTGATTCTTCCTTGTTTGAATAGTCTTATCACTGGATCAGTGGGAAAAGAACGAAGAGGATTTGTGATCTCTCTTTATGGATCAGTAAGGTTTTTGGGGGTTGCTTTTGGTCCACCTGTTTATAGTTGGTTGATGGATTGGTCGCGAACAGGAATGTTTTTGGGGACTGCAGGTCTTACTTTGCTTGTAGGAATCCTTTCATTTTTTCTAGTTCAAGTAAAAAATCCATCATCAAATGATACAGATTCACTATTTAAAAAGCTGCAATTGCAGACTGAATAATTATCTTACATAAAAGGAGGGTAATCGATGGAAATTTATTTTTCTCCTGAAATCATTAATCCTGAATCACAAATATTAAATGTTGTGGACCAGAATCAGAAGGCAGTAGGTTATTTAGCAATTATTTTTACAGAAAAGAAGGCTTATGTTTATGGTCATTTGGAAGATGAAGGGGTTCGTGAGGACTTTAAGGATTTGATTACACCTTATCTTCAGGGAATAGCAAAAAGCAAAACAAATTTAGAACTCTATTCATACATCGCTACAGGTGGAAAAAACTAGAAATCAATAACGAAAAATAGGCACACTTCTATGGGCTTAGGTGAATATCCTACTTCTGAACAATGATGAAGGAGGAAACTTATGGATATTCTATTACAGCTCTTTGAACCCTTAAGTATTCTTGTAATGGCTGTTGGTGTTCTAATCGGGATTATTGTCGGGGCGTTGCCAGGGCTAACTCCTACAATGGGTGTAGCAATGGCGATCCCTTTCACTTTCTCCTTATCCCCTGAATATGGCTTACTTCTACTAGGAGGAATCTATAGTGGGGCCGTTTATGGAGGATCGATTCCAGCAATTTTGTTCAATATACCAGGTGCTCCTGCATCTGTTGCTACCACCTTCGAGGGATATCCTATGGCTAAAAAAGGAGAGGCGAAAAAAGCTCTAGAATTATCGACCATCGCTTCAACAATTGGTGGATTAATTGGAATGATCTTACTATTGTATTTTGCACCTTTCTTTGCAGACATCTCCCTTCAATTTGGACCAGTGGAAAACTTTTGGGTCGCAATCTTTGGCATTACGATTATTGCCGTGATTTCTGATGGTTCGATGATTAAAAATATGGTTGGCGGAACCATTGGAATTCTGCTTTCGATGATCGGAATTCATTCCATCACAGGTACGGTACGTTTCACGTTTGGTAGTGATTCATTAGTTGGAGGTTTAAATGTAGTATCAGTCTTAATCGGATTGTTTGCTTTCCCTCAAGCTTTACGTTTAATTCTAAACCTAACAAAACACCACCTTGGACCTGAAATATTTCATTATTCCAATTCAAAGAAAACCTCACTACGATCTTCCTTTGCAGATATTCTAAAAAATCCTAAAGCCTTATCGATCGGAACAATTATTGGGCTGATCATCGGAATAGCACCTGGTGCTGGTGGTAATGTAGCCAGTATCATGGCATATAATGAATTAAAACGTTTTACAAAAGACAAAAAAAATTTTGGAAAAGGAATGAAAGAAGGGATTATTTCTTCAGAAAGTGCTAACAACGCCGAAGTAGGTGGGGCATTAGTTCCATTATTGACTTTAGGAATACCTGGTTCACCTACATCAGCAATCTTCTTAGGTGGACTCATGATTCATGGGATATGGCCAGGTAGAAATCTGTTTGTTGAACATGCAAATGTAGCGAACTTATTTTTATATGGAATGATCATCATTCAAATTCTAATGCTTTTCATTGGGCTATTTGCGATCCGATATTTCAGTAAATTAGTGAATATACCCAATCACTTTATGGCACCGGTTATCATTTCTTTCTCGATTATTGGTGCATATACCACACAAAATAGTACATTTGATATCTATTCAATGGTGATCATCGGAATTCTCATGTTTATCTTTCAAAAGTTTAACTTCTCACCTGCTCCTGTAGCATTAGGTTTTATCCTTGGGCCAATTGCTGAAGAAGGATTGTTACAAGGCATAGCGATTGGGGAATCAAACGGTGCAGTTCTTCCTTATTTCTTCACCGGAACTTGGAATATAATTTTAATGTTGATCATTGTACTCACAATGGGTTACTCCATCTGGTATTCCTTTAAGCAACATAAAGAAAAAGAACAGGGAAGAAAATTACGGACTTTTTCCTTACGATCTCTTCTCTCCGCTCGTGCGTTTTCTTGGCTCATATTTGGGATCATCTCTTCCCTATCCTTGCTTGCGATTCGAGATATGGTCTTTGAAATGAAAATTTTTCCCTTTTTCACCTTTTTATCAATGACAGTTCTTGCCATCACTCAATTGATTCGAATCCCATTTCAAGATCAAATGAAAGCTGAAAAAACGATAAAACGACCATTTTCACTTTCAAACATCTTATTTTTGGGTTTTATCGTGTTAATTAGCTTATCTACAGATTTCATCGGATTCTATTCACAAGTTTTAATTTTGATGGTTTCTGTTCCTATTTATTATTACTTGCAACGCGGAAAAATGATCAAACCTTTTAAGATTATTCTCGTTTCCACTTCTTTCACGTTGATCATGTATTTTGTTTTTACAAGTTTGATTAAGGTTCCCCTCCCAAAAGGAATTGCTTTATATTTTCTTCAAATGTTCATGAGATAAAAAATTTTGGCTTGTATGCTTGGAAACATACAAGCCAATTTCATTTGGTTTGAATTCAAACCTCTATCTCCTGAATTCAATCTTGTTAAACAAAATCTGATTCTATTTCACTCATTTATATTTACACTTTTTATCAATTGTTCATAGAGAACCTTTCGATTTTCGAACTCTTTTTTCACTTGTTCTCGATTTAAAATTAACATATCCGATCCCGATTTTTTCATATCATTTAGAAACTTAGGATCATTCATCAATTGCATAAAACTCTTTTCCAACTTATCGATAATTTCCTTAGGCGTTCCTTTTTTTGCTGCGATGCCACGGTCGGTACTCATCACCACATCAGGGTAACCTAACTCTGTGAATGTAGGCACATTCGGTACCAATGGGTGTCTTTCTTTTGTCGCAATGGCAAGAATACGAATCTGATCTCCTAAGCGATACATATCAGATAAATTCCCCGATATAAGATCAGTGTGCTTACCAAGTAACGAAGCGATCGAATCAGAAGAACCCTTATAAGGAATATCTTTTAAATCAATACTCGCTGCTTTTTCCAATTGCAAAACGGCCATATGTTGGCCTACAAATTTTCCTGCTGTTCCAACGGTTAATTCTCCTGGAGATTTCTTCGCTTTTTGTATTAAGTCATCGAGATCTTGAATTGGACTATCCTTCGTTACAGCAAATACGGTTGGATCTTGACCCCAATTGATAATGGGGTCGAATGTATCCACCTTAAACGTGGCTTGCCCTACTAATGGTTGTGTAATAATATGAGGCAGGTTGTATGCTGCTAAAATATAACCATCAGGTGGCACTGAAGAAAAATAGTTCCAGCCAACCGATCCACCACCTCCTGGTTTATTGACAATGACTAATTCTTTCCCTAAATATTGCTTCGCGTATTTTGCGATTATTCTTGCTTGAGTATCTGTTGCTGCACCAGGAGAAAAGGAAACGATTAATTGGATGGGTTTATTAGGAAAATCTTTCACACTAGATTTTGAATTGGAACAACCAAAAGTAGCGAGCAAAACGAGGACAAGAATAAATGGAATCCAAACTTTTTTTAGACTCATTTTTTCCCACCTTTCATTCTATCTTCTTAACAAAGATATGAGGGGGGCTTTTTTTTATGTAAGTCCTAAAAAATTTTTATTATTTTTTTCGAATCGTAACAGATTGGATCACGACAACATTAGGATTAAAATCAAATTCAAAGATCATATCTACAATCTTAGAAGACAGCCATTGACTAAAAATCGCTTGAAATATAATCTCCCAAGAAATAATGGAAGCTGTTAATAAAAAGATTAACCCATTGATCAAAAATAATGGTTTCCCTGGGGTTGTATTTCGATATTTTGCAACAATTAATGCTATTACTCCAACCCCACCATTGGAGACCTCTTGCCTTAATAATATACCCACTCCAATACCTAAAATGAGGGAACCAACGAACAAGTCGATCCAAACATTTGGCAAAGTAGGTATAGGTAAATCAAAAACCTGAATGGTAATGGCTGCAACAGAAATACTATACATTGTTCCAATGACACTGGAATTCCCTAACCACTTAATTCCTGCTAACAACATCGAAAAATTAGCAAGCCATAGAGCAACACCGATGGGGATATGGAACAAATAATTCATCAAAACCGCAATTCCACCTGCTCCCCCTGAGGGTATATTATTGGGAAATAGAAAAATGTCCATTGCTAAACCCTGGATGATCGCACCAATTGTAATCATAAAGTAAGTTTTAAAATCATAGGGAACCAGCATTTCCTTTTTCATTCTATAAACCTTCAATCTAAAAAAATGTAAATCTGTTTCATTTTTGTCTCTTTACCATTCTATTTGTTGAAACAAATAAAAATATTAGTCTTGTCTTAAAAATTCATCACAAATTTGTATGTAAGAATAAAAATACGTTTGTATATTATATGGCTTGTATGTAAATAAAAGCCTTGTTATGTCCCTATCAGACAAACAAGGCTTACATTTATTTTTATTCATCTTTCATAGCTTGAATAACTAACTCTCCCATTTCTTTAGTAGAAACAATCTTCGATTCAGTTGTTGCCAAATCTTTGGTTCGATATCCTGCATCTAGAACTTTTTGAACGGCTTGCTCAATCTGTTCAGATTCTTGATTCAGATTAAAAGAGTATTTGAGCATCATGGCAACCGATAAAATTGTCGCTAGTGGATTGGCCAATCCTTGACCCGCAATATCTGGAGCTGAACCATGAATTGGTTCATACATGGCTACTTTCTCTGTACCAATACTAGCAGATGGAAGCATCCCGATTGAACCTGTTAACATAGCTGCTTCATCACTAAGGATATCACCAAACATATTTTCCGTTACAATCACGTCAAATTGTTTGGGATATCGTACTAATTGCATGGCACAGTTATCAACGAGCATATGACTCAATTCTACTTCGGGATAATCGGCAGCTACCTTCTCTACTACTTTTCGCCATACCCGAGAGGATTCAAGTACATTTGCTTTATCGACAGAAGTTAATTTTTTGCGACGTTTCATCGCGGTTTCAAAACCAAGACGAACAATTCTTTCAATTTCCTTTTCCGTATAGGTTAAAGAATCAGTCACCTTGATCCCATTCTCTGTAATCTCTGTCGATTTCTCACCAAAATAAATTCCGCCCGTTAGTTCTCGAATCACAAGTAAGTCTACACCCTGAATCACTTCGGGTTTCAATGTTGAAGCACTGATTAATGAATCATATGTTTTGACAGGTCGAAGATTACTAAAAAGTTGCAATTCTTTGCGAAGTCCTAATAATGCTTTTTCTGGTCTTAGATTTCCAGGCAAATCATCCCACTTTGGGCCACCAACTGCTCCAAGCAAAACAGCATCACTCTCTAAACATGCTTCTAATGTTTCCGCTGGTAATGGATTGCCTGTTTCATCAATGGCAACCCCTCCAACCAAATATTCATCGATTTCAAAATGAACTCCGCTTATCTCTTCAATTGTTTTCAAAACTTTTACCGCTTCCGCAACGATTTCTGGACCGATTCCATCCCCGGGTAAGACAGCAATTTTCGGCATATTCCCTTCTCCCTTTCTTTATCCTTCTCCGCTTCTTTATTAATATCAACATCGTAAAAACAAGTCATGTAGTATTAACTAATCTCTTGCTCTTTCAATTCTTGCTTGTTCAATCCATGCTTCACATAAATTCGATTTAATGCGTCAATATATGCTTTAGCACTTGCCTCGATGACATTGGTAGACATTCCTCTTCCATTAAATAATTCCCCATTGTATTCCACTTTGACATGCACACTACCAACAGCATCACGGCCATAGCCTACCGATTTAATCTGATAGTCTTTCAATTTCAAATTTAGCCCAGAGATACGGTCAATCGTGTTATAAACGGAGTCAACTAATCCTTCTCCATGTGCTGCTTCTTCTTTACTTTCTCCATTTGGGAGTTTCATCCTTAGCATTGCCGTAGAAATAGAGGTGTCTCCAGAGATATGAAAATATTCTAATTCAAATGCACTTTGTTTCAATTGCTGTTCATCAATAATCATCATCAAATCATCATCAAAAATTTCTTTCTTCTTCATCGTTAATTCTTTAAACTTCTGAAAGGCAACATTAATTTGCTCATCGGATAATACATAGCCTAAGGCGATTAATCTCTCTCTGAATGCATGCCGACCCGAGTGTTTTCCAAGTACCAATTTATTGCTAGAATATCCTACCAGATCTGGACGAATGATCTCATAAGTTGTTCTTTCCTTTAACACACCATCTTGGTGAATTCCCGATTCATGGGCAAAAGCATTCGCACCAACAATCGCCTTGTTCCCTGGTACGATCATTCCTGTGAGTTTACTGATCAACTTACTACTCCGAGCAATCTGTTCTAAGTTCATCTTCGTAGTCGCTTGATAATAATCTTGTCTAGTGTATAGAGATACTGCCACCTCTTCTAATGCAGCATTTCCTGCTCTTTCACCAATACCATTAATGGTTCCTTCCACTTGATCGACGCCATTTTCTATAGCTGCCAATGTATTGGCAACTGCCATTCCTAAATCATCATGACAGTGCGCGCTGAATAAAGCCTTATGACTATTGGGTACTTGTTCCTTCAAATGCTTAAATAAATATCCATATTCACGTGGCATCATATAGCCAACGGTATCTGGAATATTCACTATCGTAGCTCCAGCGTCGATGACTTCTTTTGTAAATCGTACCAAATAGTCTAGATCACTTCGTCCTGCATCTTCTGCAGAGAATTGAATATCCTGAAAATATTTTTTGGCATATTTAATCATTTCGACGGCGATTTCAATCACTTCATCTGGAGATTTGCGTAATTTATATTTCATGTGAATAGGAGAAGTAGCGATAAACATGTGGATTCGTGCTTGTTCTGCATTCTTAATTGCTTCATAAACGGCGTCAATATCTCCTTTTGTAGCTCTAGCAAAACCAACAATCGTGGCCCCTTTTACTTCATCGGCGATGGTCTTTACCGCCTGAAAGTCCCCTGGGGATGCGATCGGGAAACCTGCCTCGATCGCATCTACCCCTAGACGAACCAATTGTTTTGCAATCTCCTTTTTCTCATTCGTATTTAAATTGACACCAGCCGATTGCTCCCCATCTCTAAGAGTCGTATCCAAAATCTGTATCACTCGCATGTGGTGGCCCTCCATCTCACTTATTTTTTGTTTTTGACAAATGGCATCATTTCGCGAAGCTTAGCACCAACAACTTCAATTGGATGTTCTTTTTCTTTACGATCAATCGCATTAAACATGGGTCTACCTACTTGATTCTCTAAGATCCAATTTCTAGCAAATTGTCCTGTTTGAATTTCATGAAGAATATCTTTCATTGCTTGGCGTGAAGCAGTAGAAATTACTCGTTTTCCTGACATATAATCTCCATATTGAGCGGTATCACTGATGGAATAGCGCATATGGCTAAGACCACCTTCATACATGAGATCAACGATTAATTTTAATTCATGCAAGCATTCAAAATACGCGATTTCTGGTTGATATCCTGCCTCTGTAAGAGTTTCAAAACCAGCTTTTACAAGTTCGGATACACCACCACATAATACAGCCTGCTCACCAAAGAGGTCGGTTTCTGTTTCTTCCTTAAAGGTTGTTTCAATCACTCCTGCTCTCGTACAACCAATCCCTTTTGCATAAGCGAGAGCAGTATCTAAAGCTTTTCCTGATTGATCTTGATAGATTGCTAATAAACCAGGGACTCCTGCTCCTTGTTCAAATGTTCTTCTTACAAGATGTCCTGGGCTTTTTGGTGCGATCATTACCACATCTGTTTCCTCGGAAGGAATAATTTGCCCATAATGAATGTTAAAGCCATGTGAGAATACTAAAGTCGCGCCTTTTTTCAAATTCGGTTCGATCTCTTCCCGATATACTTTGGCTTGTTGTTCATCAGGTAATAGAATTTGTACCACATCGGCTAATGCAACAGCTTCAGAAACGGGGTATACCTCAAAACCGTCTGCTTCTGCTTGTTTCCAAGACTTTCCTTGTCTTAAACCAATAACAACTTTTACTCCACTATCACGCAAATTTTGTGCCTGAGCATGGCCTTGACTACCATACCCAATAATCGCTACTGTTTTTTCTTGTAATACCTCTAAATTCGCATCTTGATCATAATACATTTTCATCTTTTACCTCTCCCTTTTCAAAAATATTTTAAATATTCTAAATAAATAATGTGCACGATTTTAACTTGTAACAACAACTTTTTATTCACTTATCCTCTTTGAATAGCTGCAAATCCTGTCCTTACTAGATCTTTAATTCCATAAGGTCGGAGTAACTCAATGATTGCGTTTAATTTATCTTCATCCCCTGTTGCTTGAATGGTAATCGTAGAGTGTGCGACATCAACAACTGTTGAACGAAATGGTTCAATTAAGTTTGTGATTTCTGGCAATGTTTGCGGTGTTGCTTTCACTTTAATCATGATCAATTCCCTAGCCACCATTGGCTCATTCGTGATGTCAATTACCTTATGAACATCAATTTGTTTATGAAGTTGTTTTTTGATCTGTTCAACCAAACGTTTATCGCCATGTACAACAATTGTCATTCGTGAAAGCCCTGGTTCTTCTGTTTTCCCTACTGTGATTGAATCAATATTAAATCCCCTGCGATTAAATAAACCAGCAATTCGGGTTAAAACCCCTGCTTGGTCATTTACAATTAATGATAACGTGTATTTCATTCGAGTCACTCCCCTTCAATCATCTCATCAAGTGATGCTCCTGGAGGTACAAAAGGAAAGACATTTTCCTCTTCTTCTACCATAAATTCCATAATCACTGGGCCATTATGTTTCATTCCTTGTTCAAGAACTTCAGTTACTTCTTCTTTCTTCACTGCACGGATCCCTAACATTCCGTAGGCTTCTGCTAGTTTGACGAAATCAGGTCCAGTCATAAATGTACAAGAGTAGCGACAATCGTGGAAGATTTGTTGCCATTGACGAACCATTCCTAAGTAAGAATTATTCAGGATGATAATTTTTAATGGCAATTTTTGTTGAACAATGGTGGCTAATTCTTGAATATTCATCTGGATACTTCCGTCACCAGATATACATACTACTTTTTGATCAGGATGCCCTACTTGCGCTCCAACTGCTGCAGGTAATCCGAACCCCATTGTCCCTAATCCCCCTGAAGTAAGAAGTGTTCTTGCCTTTTCAAACTTATAATATTGTGCCGTCCACATCTGATGTTGACCTACATCGGTACTTATGATGGCATCACCTTTTGTATAATTGGATAGTTGTTCAATGACATACTGTGCTTTGATTCCATCTTTGGAATCTTTATAGCGTAAAGGTTTTTCTTTTTTCCACTGTTGTAATTGTTCAATCCATTCTATCGTGTCCCCTGGGGAGGTTTTCTTCATCAGTTGGACTAATACGTGTTTAATGTCGCCAACTAGTGGTAATTGTGTCGGAATAATCTTTCCTACTTCAGCTGGATCAATATCAACATGGACGATTTTTGCCTTTGGTGCAAACCGTTCGATCTTTCCTGTTACCCGATCATCAAATCTTGCACCAAGTGAAATTAACAAATCTGCATTTTGAATCGCACGGTTTGCTGTTACTGTGCCATGCATTCCAGGCATTCCTAACCACAAAGGGTGACTAGCAGGAAATCCACCTAATCCCATTAAGGTCGTTGTAACTGGGATTTGCATTTTTTCAACGAACTGTAATAATTCAGTTTCTGCACCAGAAGAAATAACTCCACCACCAGCTAAAATTAATGGCCGTTTCGCTTGTTCAATCGTTTTCGCTACTTTCATCACCTGACTTGGATTCGGTTCAATCGTTGGCTGGTAACTTGGTATCGATACAGACTCAGGATAATAAAATGGAGCAACATCATAAGAAATATCCTTTGGAATATCAATGAGAACGGGTCCTGGTCGGCCAGACCTCGCAATGTAAAAAGCCTCTTTCAAAATTTTCGGTAAATCTTGTGTTCGTTGAACTAAATAATTGTGTTTGGTAATTGGCATGGTTATTCCCGTAATATCCGCCTCTTGAAATGCATCCGTTCCGATATAGCTTGTAGGAACTTGCCCTGTCAAAACCACTAAAGGGATCGAGTCCATATAGGCGTTCGTGATTCCTGTTACAAGATTGGTTGCCCCAGGTCCAGACGTTCCAATTACCACTCCTACTTTTCCTGTTGATCTAGCATATCCATCTGCTGCATGGATAGCCCCCTGTTCATGTCGAGAAAGGACGTGTTTCAAACCTGAATCATATAGAGCATCATATATTGGAATGACTGCACCCCCAGGGTAACCAAAAATGACATCAACTCCCTCCCTCTTTAAACATTCAATAATCATTTCCGCACCTGATTTCATCTCATAAACAGGTTCTTCCGCCAAGCGATTGTCAACTTGCTGATACGCTTCTGCTCTCATCTTCACTCACCTTTCTCTTCTTTTTATATATTAAGATCATAAATTTCCTAATATTCCCAAATCGCTCCTGTATTGGCTGAGGTTACATTGCGTGCGTAACGTTTTAAATATCCAGATAACTCTTGTTTTTTCACTGGACCATTAGCTTTTATCAATTCCAACCGTTTTTGAATGGTTTCTTCATCTACCTTCAGCACAATTTTCCTCGCTGGAATATCAATCTGAATCAGATCTCCTTCTTCTACTGCTGCGATTGGACCAAAAGCAGCTGCTTCTGGAGAAACATGACCAATGGATGCACCCCTTGTTGCCCCGGAGAAACGTCCATCTGTGATGAGAGCTACACTGGAATCTAATCCCATCCCCGCTAATGCAGAAGTTGGGGTTAACATCTCTCTCATTCCCGGACCACCTTTTGGCCCTTCATAACGAATGACGACAACATCTCCTGGTTGAATTTTTCCACCTAAAATCGCATTTACTGCTTCTTCTTCACCGTTGAAGACTCTTGCAGGTCCTTGGTGAACCAACATTTCTTTTGCTACAGCCCCTTGTTTTACAACTGCGCCATCTGGTGCCAAGTTTCCAAAAAGAATCGCTAATCCTCCAGTTTCTGAATAAGGATCTTCAACTGAACGAATCACGGAACGATCTTTTACTTGAACATTGCGAATGGTTTCTTCGAGGGTAGTGGCGTTTACTGTAAGAACATCCTTATGCAAGTACCCGTGATTCATAAGTTCATTCATCACAGCAGATACCCCACCCGCACGATCTAATAATTCAATGTGATTGGGCCCAGCTGGACTTAGTTTACAGAGTTGCGGTGTTTCTGCAGCGATTTTATTAATTTCATCCAATGTAATACGAATTCCCATCTCATGAGCAACCGCTAAGACATGAAGAACCGTATTAGAAGAACCCCCTAATGCCATATCCACTTTCAATGCATTTTCAAAAGCCTCTTTTGTCATGATCTGACTCGGACGAATATCTTTTTCTACTAATTCCATAATCTTCATCCCTGCGCGTTTCGCTAATCGATTTCTTGCTGCCATTACTGCAGGGATCGTACCATTCCCAGGTAATCCCATTCCTAGTGCTTCTGTTAAACAGTTCATTGAGTTAGCGGTAAACATTCCTGCACAACTTCCACCACCAGGACAAGCATTTTCTTCTAAAACAAACAGCTCTTCCATCGTCATTTTTCCAGCTTTTACAGCTCCAACTGCCTCAAAGACAGTTGATAAATCAACTGATTGCCCATTGAAATGGCCTGCCAGCATCGCCCCTCCACTTACAATGATTGATGGTAGATTTAATCTAGCCGCTGCCATTAACATTCCTGGAACCACTTTGTCACAGTTTGGCAGAAAGACTAAACCATCAAACTGATGAGCGTGTACAACCGTGTCGATACTATCTGTGATTAATTCGCGACTGGCTAATGAATATTGCATCCCTGTATGATTCATTGCAATGCCATCACAAACAACAATCGTGTTAAATTCAAAAGGGGTACCACCTGCCATACGAATACCAGCTTTAACCTCTTCTGCTAGTTGTCTTAGATGTTTGTGACCAGGTACAATCTCACTAAATGAATTGACTACGCCAATTAAAGGCCTTTCTAGTTCTTCATCAGTAATTCCCATCGCTTTAAATAAAGCTCGATGTGGTGCTCTTTCAATTCCTTTTGTCACTTTGTGAGAATTCATCTGTTTCCCCTCCATTTTTGAATTTTTAATATTTAAAGTTAGATTCGATAAATTGGTATGATACCAATTTATTAATAAAAAAAGACTTCATGCCTAATGACATTATCAATGATAATGTCATTAGGGACGAAGTCTTCGTGGTACCACCCTAGTTCACTTTCTTTTCGCAAAGAAAGCCTCGGTACGTGCTATGATTCACACGTAATGGATAACGGCAACGCCGAACTTTATTACTCTGAACCATCATCATACAGAATGATCATTTCACAAAGTTGATTCCAAGGTGAGTTCACAAAAGGGTTATGGCTAAGATCCCAGCATCCTTAGCTCTCTGAACATAATGATCCTTTTGCTACTTGTCCTTTTCATTATCTTTTCTGTTATGAAAAGTTACAACGCTTTATATTCTTAAAGTATTACTAGAGATTATAATGCCGTAATTTTTACCTGTCAATTGCCTTTTTTCTGAATTTTTGTTCTTGGGAAATTTTGAAAACGCTTAATCCATTGCCTGTTCTAGGTTTAAAAAATTTAAAAATTTTTTATAAAAAATAGGGATGGCTTGTATGATTCTATAAGCTGATTCTTTAGAGCGTGCTTTCCTACCGACTGTTTATTTAGAGAAAGTCGCGAGGGATGGAGAAGCGTTAGAACATACAAGCCACGTCAACTTGTATTCCAAAATTTTTGAGGTTTATCCGTTAATCGATTATTTCTGTTTTAAAAATGGTATTCATGTGTTTTAATGCTAAATCTTGTTGGTCGGTAAAGGTTGCCGTTCCTTTTTTATGAGCAAACGTCTTAAATCCTCGATAATATGCACCTGAGGCTGTTAAAAATACACAAATGTCTGTTGCCACTCCAGTTAAATGAACCTCTTGAATTCCTTTATTTCTTAGAATTTGCTCCAAAGAAGTTCCATAAAAAGCATCGTATTGTTGTTTTGGAAGTAAAATCACATTCTCCTTCTGTTTATATTTTTGGTACCATTCTTCTAATTCACCATATAATTGTTGCCCCCATGTTCCAATGACATTGTGAACAGGCCATTCTTCAAAATGACGATCATTTGGCTGATGGGCATCCATTGCAAAAATCACCAACTGATTCTCATCAAGAAAGTGATTTGCTAAATCGATGATATTTGGAACAATCTGTTGAGCAGGCTTTCCTGCCGTTAATCCCCCATGATCATCAACAAAATCATTACTCATATCAACGATAAGTAGTGCTTTTTTCAATCCTTTTTCCCCCTTTTATCATATGTCTTTACAGATGATTATATATGTGTTATATCATTTTGACTAGTCACCTCGCACAAAAAACCCTCTTCTTACACTCGATAAGAAGAGGGTTAATCAAATCAATATAAAAATCTTATAAATTTTTTGATGATGTTGGTCCAGATGAATTAGCTAGTAAACTACAGCTTTCCGATATGCCTCTGCCATGATTTCCATTGGATGTTTGACAGGTTTATCTGTTAATTGATCAAGTTGGGTTTTACACATCCCACATTCGGTTACGGTATATTCGGCATCTAATTCTTCTACCGCTTGCTTCATCGGAGCACCCATTTTTAGAGATATTTCAAACTTTTCTTCTTTAAAACCAAATGTTCCACACTGGCCACAACATCCCGCGGCCAAATCTTGAATTTCATATCCTGGAATCAATTCAAGTACATCCATTGCCGGATTTCCGATTCCTTGTGCTTTCATGTGACATGGTGCATAATAACCAGCCTTCACACTCATCGGTGCAAGGTTGGTGTTCATTTCCCCTTCTTCATGAAGCATCCGTAAATATTCATCGGCATCAAAGACATGTTCGGCTAACTCTTTTGCACCTTCAATTTTAAGTACCTCAGGATATTCCTTTTTTAGTGCAGTTGTGCAACTGGTACAAGTTAGAACAATATCGTAACCTTTTCTTGTATATTCTAGTAAACTTTTAACATTAAACTTGGCATTTTTCATCGCTTGTTCTATTTGCCCATTAGCGAGCATTGGGATTCCACAACAATGTTGATCTGGTTTGGCCACTTCGATTCCATTATAAGACATCACCTCAACAAATGCTTCAGCTACTTGTGGAGCATTGTATGTGGCATAACAACCAACAAAATAAGCCACTTTTCTCTTCGTATTAGCGGTTTTCTTTTTATACGTACGATTAAAATTCTTAAATTGATATTCTGGGAATTTGCGATCAGCGTGAATTCCCATTATCTTTTGCATCGCTTTACGAAGGGGTTTCATCTTCATTACTGTATTAGTAATCGGTGCAAAGGTTGAAGCAACTTTTCCCATTATTTCCGCTTGACTTAATATTTTATCTCTGAATTTCGTTCCCGATATTTCCGCATGAATCGCCTTTGCTTGTGCCGTTAAACTAGAAACATGAACATCTTCAGGGCAGGAGAGATCACAATTGCCACATAATGTACAAAGTTCAATCCTCGGATCATCGATCAACTCTTGATTTTCCATCAGACGCTTTAATTCAGGTCCTAAATGTTTCGGTCCGCCAAAATCAAGGGTTGCGTTGGAAACAGGACAACTTACTACACATGCATTACATTTGAGACATTGATCATAACTGGTGTCTGGTAAGTTTATCATGTTGTTCTCCTCCTAATGGTTGACGATAGTTGTTTTTAATAACCGTCTCATAGCTAGAAAGAATAGAAAAAATCCCCCCTGTTATGCCATGAGATGTAACGCGAAGCCCTTGACTAGCTCCCACTAAATAAAGATTATCATATGGGTTGATTAGATTCCCTTCTTGATCGACTTCTAACCCTAATGTCGTTTCGGTTATGCTACTTGCCATCTTTTCCATACCCCCACCTAGAATTCCACCAGTGGCAAGTACAAATGATGTTCCTTTTATTTCGATGGTATGATTTGCGTTACGGACCATGACCGATTCAATCGTTTGTTTTCCTTGTTTACTTCCTACCACTTTGGAATTCAAATATTGACGAACGCCTAAACGAGTCGTTTCTCTATGTAATTGTTCGTGTAAGCGTATTGCAGTTGCATTGGGTGGCATTCCAACAGCTTCCGTAATCGTTGTATCCAATTGATTCTTAAAGTCTTTCCAAACGGATTCCCATCCAATTACTCCTAAGACAGATGGTAGGATGACTAAATCAGACTTATGAATCGATGACTCTTTCATTTTATCTTTCAATCGTTGAATCACTTGATTCCGAACTTCTTTTTGCTCTAATAATCTAGCTGCATCAAGCTGTGTCATGGTTCGATGTGAACGCTGCTCTAAGGAAATCGAGAAATGGTCAATGGTTAATTCAGGACGTTCACTTGCTAAGTTTTCTGCAACATAAGAGGGCTGAAAATCTGTAATTTCTTGAAAGCCAACCACAACCACATGACCTTTATGGGGAATGGGGGAAACTGTTGTCGGGTATAAAGCGGTTGATTTTAGAAAGCCTGAACCAGTTACGATTTCTACTGGTTGCTCAATAGATCCCTGATATGGATTGCCTAACTGAACCATTAACGTCTTAAAACGATCGATTCCACCCTCCACGAGTAGCGAGTTCCAGCCTTTGATCTGGTATTTACGAATCAGATCATTCATTGTCCCCTCTGTTCCTGGAAGAATATCCATCACACCCGTTGATTGAAGGATCCTACCTGTACCTTGACTAATGATGGCAACAGAAGCTCCTTCTTCTTTTGTCCAAATGGCAGATAACATCCCTGTAAGCCCTTGGCCAATCACCACAACATCATACATGTTTCATTTCCCCCTTTTTTCCCATTCCCAAAGAAACATAGTAGATGGTATTCATCAATTCTAATTGTTTTGCTGTTTCTCCTGTAGCTACCACTTTCATCCCTTTTTGTCTTTCCGCAATAGCATCGAGTAAAGCAGTATTGGCTTCTTGTGTCGTTGTGATTCCTCTTTCTACCGCTAATGCTGCCGCACGGAAATTACAAAATGTTCCTTGACAGGTCCCCATTCCTAAGCGGGTTCTCCGACGAATATCCCCTAAATGAAATTTTTCATCTGGTAAGACCGATTCGATTTCGCCTAGGGTTACTTGTTCGCATTCGCAGACAACGATATTTAAAAGATCATTTTTTTGTAATCCTTCTTCAATTTTTTTCGCACGATTACCTGCCCAATGAATTAACTTTTGTTTCGCCGCTGGTGCCATATTGACTTCTTTAAAAAATTCCTTTGCCATGCGATGGGGAACAATTTCTTCATGAGTCGTACATTTTGCGGAAATCCCTAATTTATCACAAACGAGATCTACCGTTTTTTCTGCCATGTAACGGAAAGTGGTGAACTTCCCACCTGTGATCGTGACAATTCCTTTTAATCCATCCCGGGTTTCATGGTCAAGTAGCGCCATTCCCCGACTTACATTTCTCCCACTACTTCCCGTTACTGTTTTGTCTTGATAAAGAGGTCTTACACCAGCAAAGGCACGAATCATTCGCATCTGTTCCACTTCAGGGATCATCGCTTTCCCATCTCGTAACATCTTATCTACTTCTTCACGACTTAGAGAAAAATCATCAGGTTCTTGAACATTCACGCCGGTTGTTCCAAAGATGGTTACGTTATGTGCTGGAACAAAAATGTCAGCATCCCCTGGTTTGCGTAAGCGATTGATCACTTTTTTATTAAACCGATGATGGAAAACCACTAACATACCACGGTTATTGATCATATGAATATCGATTCCTGCTAGAGATGCAATCTTTGCCGCCCATGGTCCTGTCGCATTGACAACCATATTCGCATAGATTTCGATCCATTCACCGGTATGAACATTACGTACAACGACACCGATCACTCGATTTTCTTTCATGATCATTTGGACGACTTCATGGTAAGTAAGAACTTTGCTTCCTCTAGATACTGCATCTCCTACCACATCCACGACTAATGTAAAACCGTCAACTGCTGCATCGGGAACACGATAAACAGCTTGAACATCTTTAGATAAAAAGGGTTCTTCGATAAGTGCTTGAGCTACTGGAACTTCTTCAATCGGGATTCCTGCTTTCTTGCATCCTTCGATCCAATTATACACGTATTCATCATCGTCTTGTGGAACTTTGACAAATAAACCACCTGTATCTTCAACTGACCCTGGTACTGTTCGTTTGACAATTAAATTCTCCTCGTAGCTTTCCCTAGCTGTCTTTACATCACCAACAGCATATCTCGCACCTGAATGAAGTAAACCATGATATCGGGACGAGGTTCCATAGGTTAAGTCCCTTTGTTCCACTAGGATGGCCTTGATTCCTCGTAGGGCCAAATCCCGCAAAACCCCAGCCCCTGTCACTCCTCCACCAATGACAACCACTTCTGTCTCGATCTTTCTTGTCATTCCCATTTTCCCCCAAATATTAAAAATAAAAAAGACCAAAACAAACCCTCCTTTGATGCCGGATCAAAGGTCTGATTTGTATGGTCTCTCCGAATCTCCAACCAAATTTTTTGATGATATTGTCTATGTAAGTATAACATGATTTCAGAATTGTTGAAAGGCCTTTTGTAAGAAGATTCTATTGATTTTTGCTCCAATGCATGGTGCTGTTTACTGCCCGTTTCCAGCCTGAATACAATTCTTCGCGCTTTTCTTCAGCTAAAACAGGTTCAAATGTCTTATCAATTGCCCAGTTCTTTGCAATCTCTTCTTTATCCTTCCAGAAGCCTGTTGCTAAACCTGCAAGATAAGCTGCGCCTAAAGCGGTGGTTTCATTCACAACTGGGCGTTCTACTGGAACAGCCAATAAATCAGATTGGAATTGCATTAAGAAATTATTTTTAACGGCTCCACCATCTACACGTAAAGTGTTTAAGGTAATTCCAGAATCCGCTTCCATTGCTGATAATACATCTCTTGTTTGATATGCTAAGGATTCTAATGTTGCACGAACCAAGTGTTCACGTGTGGTACCACGGGTTAAACCAAAGATAGCTCCACGTGCATCCATATCCCAATATGGAGCTCCTAAACCAGTAAATGCAGGAACAACATACACACCGTCAGTTGAATCAACTTTTGTTGCGAGTTCTTCTGATTGTGGTGCATTGTCTACTACACGTAAACCATCACGTAACCATTGAACCGCTGCACCCGCAACAAAAATGCTTCCTTCTAGCGCATATTCAACTTTTCCATCCACACCCCAAGCGATGGTTGTAAGCAATCCGTGCTTAGATGGAACAGCCTTTTCACCTGTATTCATTAACATGAAACAACCTGTACCATAGGTATTTTTGGCCATTCCGGCTTCAAAACAAGCTTGGCCGAATAATGCTGCCTGTTGGTCTCCTGCAGCTCCAGCCACTGGAATCTCTTCACCAAAGAAATGATATGGAACTGTCATTCCGTAGATCTCAGAAGATGGTCTTACTTCTGGCAACATAGATTTTGGAATATCTAACATCTGTAATAACTCGTCATCCCATTCGAGCGTATGAATATTAAATAACATCGTCCTTGAAGCATTGGTATAATCGGTAACATGAGCTTTTCCGCCTGTTAATTTCCAAATCAACCAAGTATCAATGGTACCGAATAATAAGTCACCTTTTTTTGCTTTTTCTCTAGCCCCTTCTACGTTATCAAGGATCCATTTGATTTTAGTTCCCGAGAAATAAGCATCAATCACTAGACCAGTTTTCTCCCTTACCATTTGTTCGTAACCTTTTGCTTTCAAGTCATCACAGATCGCTGCTGTTTGTCGACTTTGCCATACAATCGCATTATAGATAGGCAAGCCCGTATTTTTGTCCCATACGACAGTCGTTTCACGTTGGTTGGTAATCCCGATTCCTTCAATTTGCTTTGGTTCCACATTATAGTTACCAAAAAGTTCCCCTAATACGGCTAATACAGACCCCCAAATCTCATTTGCATTATGTTCAACCCACCCTGGTTTTGGGTAATATTGAGGAAACTCTCTTTGTGTCATTGCCACAATTTCCCCATTTTTGTTAAATAAGATGGCTCTTGAACTAGTAGTTCCTTGGTCAATAGATAGAATGTATTTTTCAGTCATTCTAACTTCCTCCCTTTTTAAGCGGTTACTTTTTTATTAATTATTGAAGTATTTACTGATTTTCCACTTTGTACAATTGCGGCTAAGATGATGATTATTGTGATCGCAGCAAAAATCCATAGTGAAGAATATACTTTACCAGCAAATACTGCTTTATAAAATAACGCTCCTAATGATCCACCAATGATTGGCCCAACAACCGGAATCCATGCATAAGACCAATTGGAATTCCCTTTTCCAGCAATCGGTAAAATGAAGTGAGCAATTCTTGGTCCTAAATCCCTTGCAGGGTTAATAGCATAACCTGTGGTTCCACCAAGTGACATACCGATTGCCACAATGAGAAAACCTACAATAATCGGGTTCAAACCTTCAGTAAATTTATTTGCACCAATAAATAGAATTGCTAATACAAGAATGAATGTGCCTAAAATCTCACTTACCAAGTTAGCAGCCACATTGGGTACTGCTGGACCTGTTGAAAATACTCCAAGTTTTGTCCCTTGGTCTTCTGTTTCTCTCCAATGAGGTAAATAAAAGATCCACACAAATGTCGCACCTAAGATTGCACCAATCATTTGAGCTAGAATGTAACTTGGAACATCAGCCCATGGAAAATCTCCTACCATCGCTAATCCAATCGTTACCGCTGGGTTCAAATGTGCACCGCTTACACTACCCACTGCATAAACTGCAAATGCAACTGCGAACCCCCATCCAAATGTAGTAACGACCCAACCGCCGCCATTAGCATAAGACTTCTTTAGACTAAGTCCTGCATTAACTCCGGTACCAAAAATAATTAAAATCATTGTGCCGATAAGTTCTCCCCAAAATGGTGTCATTTCATTGTCCTCCCTTAATTGAATTCTTTTTTTAAATTACATGAATTCCATTTTCCAAAAATTCTCTAAGTATATTTTCAGATCACCCCCTATACAAAATAAAAAGAGATCCATTATAAATAACCTTATTAAAAGGTTTATATAATGGATCTCCGTGTCTCCCCATTAACTATTAACTTTGTGTCTATATTGTGACATGAATTGAAAACGTTGTCAATATGAATTTTTATAGTGGTTTAAAAAATTTCATTATTTTGAATCATAAATCCATAGCTCCTTCTTTGAAGTTGTAATTGCCACAACACCAGCATTCAATGCTATTTCTATATCCTCTTTTGTATTAATTAGTCCTCCTGCTAGAAGAGGAATACCTGTTTTTTGTGATATTTCTTTTATAATATTAGTTGGGATAACCCCAGGTAAAATTTCAATATAGTCTGGTTTGGTTTTCTCAATCAATTTATAACCTGCCTCTAAAGCCGTGGTATCGATTAAAAAAAGTCTTTGAATGGCCATAATCCCTTTTTTCTTGGCAGTGGTAATCATTTGTGACTTTGTCGAGATCAGTCCTGCTGGTTTAAATTCTTGAGCGATAAATTGTGTTGCATATTCATCATTTTTCAACCCATGAATCAAATCTCCATGTAATAAAAGCTTTTTTCCTGCTTTTTTTGCATATTCACTAATACTTTTTAATTGATTGATATGGCTGTCAAGTAATATAAAGTATTCAAAATCACTTTTCAAAATGGTTTCAAAGTCTTTCATATTGCGAATGGCAGGAATAATTTTTTGTCCATGAAAAGCCAATTCTGGTCACTCCTCTAACGACGTGGATCAAAAAAATTCATCCAGATAATTATGAGCTTTATCAGTAAATCAAATTTTAGGTAAAATATAATTATCACATTTTTTGGAGGAATATATAATATGCAATTTCATGTCACAGATCAGGCACTTAAAGAAATCAAAACCCTACAAATTCCTTCTACTAAAGGAATACGTGTAAAAGCTGAATTGGCAGCCGGCTGAGGGTTTACCCTCGAAGTAGAATTGGTTCTGGATGAACCAAAGGCAAATGATGAGATCCTGGTCATCGATGATCAAAAATTCTTATTTGATCCATTTACGGTTCAAACCTTTGATGAACCTTTAAAATTAGATTACTCCGAAATTCAGGGATTTAAATTATCAACACCTTCTGAAATCCTAGCTTATGGATTATACATTAACCTATAGGTCGCAGTTATTATACTACGATTTTATCATTTTATTAAGAAAAGCTATACTATAATTATGGCAAGAAAAGAAAGTAAAGGAGAAGGATATTTTGCAACGCTTAAGGGAAAAATTAAAACAGAAAACCTTCTTTTTTCACTTACATTTTTTCATTTGTCATCGAAACTGAACCATATATATCAGAGCTTAAATATCAGGAATTTGCCAATCGATTTCCGAACTACCAATTTGTCGTAAAAATCCATTAGCTTTAGAAAACGGTCGACTGCCAAAAAAACCTCGATTAGCAGAAAAAGGGCTTGGATGAGGGGATTGAATAATATAATGGTGAGGGGAAGTAATTAGTTGTTTTTTCTCTTGAGCATGTTTTCCCCAGAGAATAAAGACTACTGGTTTTTCCCGTTGATTTAATGTAGAAATCACTTGGTCAGTAAACGTTTCCCACCCCATCCCTTTATGAGAATTGGGTTCCCCTTCTCTGACGGTTAAGACGGTGTTTAACAGTAATACCCCTTGTTTTGCCCATTTCACAAGATAGCCGTTATTAGGGATCGTACAACCTAAGTCTTGTTGTAGTTCTTTGAAAATATTCTGTAAAGAAGGCGGGATAGCTATCCCCGGTTTAACGGAAAAGCTTAACCCATGAGCTTGCCCTTGACCATGATACGGATCTTGCCCTAATATCACTACTTTTGTCTCTGAATAAGGGGTATAGTGAAGGGCATTGAAAATATCGTACATATCGGGATAGATGGTCCACGTTTGGTATTCCTCAATTAAAAACTCCCTTAAACGCAAATAGTACGGTTTTTTAAATTCATTTTCCAAATAATTATTCCAATCATTTCTTAAAATTGCCATATCTGACACACCTATTCACAATTGTTCTATGACTCCAATTTGTATTTTAACAGTTTGTAACCAACGATAAATCCCTCTTTTTTAAGGGGATTTTGGATTTAGGATGGTATTTAAAATTTTTTGATTGGCCTGCTCGTTTTTTCTGATCGCCTCTATTGATATAGATTGAAAAGCGCTAAATGGATTCGTTGGATATTCCCCACAGATATCTACACCATATACTTCTTTTTGTCGAATGATTTCTCTTAAGACAATCAAAAGTTCAGGAAGGCTCATATTGCCTTGGTCCCAATTCGTCTTAACATAATCAGTATCTAGTACATCTTTATCAATACTAATATAGATGGTATCTGTCGCTATCTCATTTTGTAACCAATGCAAAACAAATTTTGACGATAATCGAGAATCGTTTTCAGGCAAAACAACGACTTTGGATCGCAAACTTGGATGAATCAATGGAAGTAAGTCTTTTCTTGCCCCAATAATCAGTACTTTTTGTAAAAAAGATAATTGGGAAATGGCATGAGCTACCCATGAACCACAGGAAATCAGGCTAGAAACAGAGGAAGAATCGATCATTGCATCTGTATGGTGATCAAAAAGAATCAAAGTGAATGGTTCCTTGATCTCTGAAAATAAAAGATATGAAACATAATGATAGTTTCCACTACCGATAAACGTAATCCCCTGATGAGGATTTTCATATAAGCGTTCTTCAATCTTGGTGCAAGCTGTTTCTTCACAATAGTAATTGGTGTGCTTAATATCGTCTAAATCAATCCAGTAATGAGGAATTTGAAGTAGCTTTTTTTGCGGAACATAGGATTGATCAAAATTTAAAAAGATTACTTCATCATGTAATAAGCCCATATTTATCCACTCCCTTTTCCACATAAATTCCAAACAAATTTACGCAAAAAGTTGGATAAATCTAGTGTGATTACACTTGAAGCAAAACTCAGATGATGAAACTATTTTTCAATGTGTCACTTTCCCAAGTAGCAAACTTGTAATTAAAATCGCAAACACTAAAGAAGTAATGATCACATAAAGATAGTCTTTTTCTAATAAAAACACAATTATAGAAATTCCCACACGAAATACTGGAGTGAGAATTAACAGTAAGAGTCCGGTCATGATAATTGCATATGGTTTTAAGCTAACTAGTCCAGTTAAAATAGCACTTAGAGTCGTTGGAAATGTATGACCCGGATAACCACTTTTTCCTGTAATGATAAAAAGAATTAGTCCTAAGAGAATCGTGATTGCACTAATTGTGACACCATAACGTAACGATTTACTAATAACCACTTCCATCATCACAACATGACGATTTTCATGCTGTTCTAATCGTTTCGATTGATCCATTTATTTTACCCCCAAACCTTGTAATAGCATCTCAACGGCAACATAAAGTAACACGGGTATAAAAATTTTCCGAAGAGTGACACTTCGCATTCGTTGCATAATTCTTGTACCAATCGTTGCTCCAATTACAACGCCAATAGCCACAGGTCCAGCGATTTTAGGATCGATTTGCCCACGAAATAAATAAATTCCCGCACTGGCAGCAGCCGTAACACCCATCATAAAATTACTGGTCGCTGTTGAAACTTTCATTGGTAAATTCATAAAATGATCCATTGCAATTACTTTAAAACTACCACTACCAATTCCTAATAATGCAGAAATTACTCCAGCCAAATACATCAATCCAAAACCGCTATACACGCTACTGGCTTGATATGTAACGGTTTGGTTTAATGCCTTGTCGTAATATTCTCCTTTTAATTTTAATTTTTCCGCCATTGGATGTATGGAACGAATTTCTGGTAATTCCTGGTTTCTTTTTTTGATCATCGAGTAAGCAGAATAAAATAATTGAAGCGCAAAGAGAATATATAAAGTTTTTGGTTGCAAAAAGCCTGCAACTAACGCTCCTGTTAACGCTCCGATCGTTGTCGCCAATTCTAAAAACATTCCAACGCGAATATTCGTAATTTTATCGCGGACATAAACAACTGCTGAACCACTCGATGTAGAAATCACAGATATCAATCCCGCGGTAATTGCATATTTAATATCCACTCCCATTAACAAAGTTAAGGCTGGGATAACGATCATCCCACCTCCTAACCCTAAAAGGGAGCCAAATATTCCTGCAAAAACAGAAATAATCAAAATCGATATCGCTGTCCAAACCAATGTTTCCCATCTCCTTATGTCTTAGATATTCTTATTATAGAAATAGTCTAAAGAAATGTAAAATTAAGCAATGAAAAAAACCGAAAACAGGCAAATTCCTCTCTCGGTTTTCTTTATGCGTGTGGTTTCTATTTCAGATCATATTCTGGTCGAAGAACAACTATCACCACTCGGCGATTTGCTTGACGGTGTTCTTCTGTATCATTTTTGTAGACTGGTTTGTATTCTCCATAGCCAACGATACGCAGACGTTTCGGATCAATTTGGTGTTGATTCACCATGTATTCTAATACTGAATTGGCTCGCGCCGTTGAAAGATCAAAATTTGACTTAAAAGGTGAACTAGGTAAAACAGGGCGATTATCTGTATGCCCTTCAATACTTAAAGGATGGGGTAGATCTTTTAATAAATTCGAAATCTTATCTAAAATCATCTTTGACTCAGGTTTTAGATCGGCTTTCCCAAAATCAAAGAGAATTTTATCTTTCATAGAGATCTGAACCCCACGAGGGACTTCCTCTAGTTCCACAACATCTTCTAGATGATTAGCCTTAATATATTTTTCGATTTCTTTTAGGAAATTTTGTAATTTTTTCTCTTCCTCTTGTTGTTTTGCATATTGTTTATTTTTTTCATCGCCGCCTTCTTGAGTCTTTTCAGTATTTCCTGATTTCGCAACACCGACTCCCTCAATCATCGAATCATTCGTTGACAAAGCATCCATTAATGAAACTTTAATCTGTTCAAATTTAGCCACTTCCAATTTACTCATAGAATACATCACAACAAAGAAAATCATAAGTAGCGTAATTAAGTCAGAATAAGTAATCAGCCATCGTTCATGGTTTTCATGGGATTCTGCTTTTTTCTTTCGTCTATTCATTGTTTTCACCCGCAGTATTCTCTTGTTCTAAATCACGCATAGCTGGGGGTAAAAAGGCTAATAATTTCTTTTTTAACATTTGCGGATTTTCTCCTGCTTGAATCGAGAGAATCCCTTCCACTTCTAATTCCTTGATTAATACTTCCATTTGGCTACGAGCTTTCAATTTAGAAGCAATCGGTAAATAAAAAACGTTTGCACTTGCTACACCATATAAGGTCGCAATAAAAGCCACCGCAATAGATGGACCTAAAGAATCGGGATCAGATAAATTCCCTAGTACGTGAACGAGTCCCATAACAGTACCAATAATCCCCATTGTCGGTGCATAACCTCCTGCAGACTCAAAGATTTTAATTCCTTTTTCGTGTCTAGCCTCAATATTCGCAATCTCAATTTCTAAGATCTCACGAATAAGCTGTGGATCCACTCCATCAACGACCATCATGAGTCCTTCTTTTAGAAAAGGATTACCATCCATTTTTTCGTAATATTGTTCAATCGTTAATACTCCTTCTCTTCTGGCTAATGTTGAATATTCAACTAATTGTTGAATCGTTTCATGAACATTTAATTTTTTTTCCGTAAATGCTATTTTTAGAAGTTTAGGGACAGTCTTTAACTGTGACATTGGGTAACTTACAATAACCGCTCCAAATGTTCCCCCAAAAACAATCATAAATGCGGTTAGTTGCAACAATGAACTCGCATGACCGCCTTCTAGTAGAAATCCTCCAACTAACCCTGCTAATCCAAGTATAAGACCAATAATTGTACTTAAGTCCATCGCTTCACTTCCCCTAATAAAACTGTTAATAAAAAAATTATATCCTCTATTTATATCGGTTACTTGTTTCGACAATTTTATATCATAATCCTGCCATTCCAATAAAAAAAGCACTTTTTCCTAAATGGGGAAAAAATGCTTTACGATTTCAAAATGTTTATTTAAAATATTTTGTTTAAAGATTCGCAACAGCAGATAACTTTGAAATCAACCCTTTTTGCATTTCATTAAAAAATTTTTCTTTCTCCATTAAGAACATCCGATTTGTGTTGAGATAGCAGCAAGCATAAAATAAAGGATCAATGTCTTTCAAAACAAATGGTTTTCCTTCTTTTCTTTGGTATACCATTTCCATTATGCTCCTCTCCATCATTGTTACACCCCAGCATTTATTTTTCGTTATCTGTATTATAACAATATTTTATATAACAGTCAATAAATTATTTTATTTGTATTAATACAGTAAAAACTTAAATGAGACATTCTCCACATAATAGGGAGTCATTATTAAAATTTACTTTTTATTTTCCTCTTGTCATACTCTTTCTTTTGTGTAAACATATGTGTAAAGACACTTGGATGGTCAATAAAGGAGGACCTTACCATGGAAACAATCAAAGCGGATGTTCTGATTATTGGTAGTGGGATTGCAGGACTGTATGCAGCAAAACTTTTATCAAATAAGAAAAAAGTGATCTTGATTACCAAATCAAATGTAACTCATAGTAATTCCTATCTGGCACAGGGTGGAATTGCAGCATCCATATATGAAAAAGATCATTGGAAAAATCATTATTTAGATACGTTAACTGCAGGGAATTTTCATCATATCGAAGAAGCAACGGAATTGATGATTAAGCATGCTCCCGATCTCATTAAAGAACTTATTCAACTAGGTGTTCCTTTTGATCGGCAAGAGAATGGGTCTCTCTCCCTTGGACGAGAAGGTGGACATCACAAACGACGGATTGTTCATGCTGGTGGAGATGCAACTGGGAAAAATGTTATCAATCACTTATTAAAATCTATAGAAAATGAAATAAGAATTGATGAACAGGTAACTGCCTATGACCTTGTTATTTTCGAAGGTCATTGCGTTGGAGCTATTGCAAAGAATCGTAAAGATGAAACAATTTTTTATCAAGCTCAACATACAATTATGGCCACTGGCGGAGCAGGTGGACTTTATCCGGTTACTTCAAATTCGCCTACCATTACAGGTGATGGTCTTGCTATGGCTTACCGAGCGGGTGCAGAACTTGCCGACCTCGAATTTATGCAATTTCATCCCACAGTTTTATTTTATGATGGAAAAGCACATGGGCTAATATCGGAAGCAGTACGTGGTGAAGGGGCAAAGCTTGTTAATCAAGATGGTATCTCAATCATGGAAGGAATTCACCCACTTAAAGATTTAGCCCCAAGAGATGTTGTTGCACGACAGATTTATGACGTGATGAATCAAGGAGATCAAGTATTTTTAGATATTTCCATGATTAAAGATTTTTCAAAGCGTTTCCCTTCCATTACTCAAATCTGTATTGAAAGTGGCTTAGATCTACAAATTCAGCTTTTGCCTATCTCTCCTGCCGCTCACTTCCTCATGGGAGGGATCAAGACCAATTCGTCAGGAGAAACATCTATTCCTCGGCTTTACGCCATTGGGGAAACCGCCTTTACTGGTGTTCATGGTTCGAACAGACTTGCTAGTAATTCACTCTTAGAAGGTTTATTCTTTGCGAAGCAAACGGCTGAGTCTATTTTACTGAAAATAGATATTGAAGGGGAACCCCTGTTTCCTTTTCCTTTCATTCATGAATCGAACCAGCAAATCGAGATTTCCCTACCTTCTCAAGAAGAAATCCGAGAAATTATGCTCAAATACGTAGGTATTGTACGTACCCCTGAGGGGCTTACCTTTGCAAAGCAGTGGTTTGAATCATTTTTATCTACGATAAACGTAATAAAAACCATTTTACTAACAAAAGATCAATTAACCAGACTAAATATGTTAACAGTTGGTTGGCTCATGATAACTTCTGCATTAGAAAGGAAGGAAAGCCGGGGAGCACATTTTCGTACGGATTTTCCCAATGAGGATGAACTAAATTGGAGAAAAAGATACATCGTTCGAAGGAGAGAAACAAATGAATACGATCAAATTAAAGAAACTTTTGCAACAGCTATTTATTGAAGACATTGGCGAAAGGGATATTACAAGCGAAACGATTTTTTTACCAGATGATAACAGTTGTGGACATTTTCTAGTAAAGGAAGATGGTGTGGTTTGTGGTCTACCGATTATTAAAGAAGGTTATCAATTATTTGATCCGTCTATTGAAGTCACCTTCTATAAAAAGGATGGCGACTACGTGAAGGCTGGGGAAGTTATTGCCAAAGCTTGCGGTCCGATCATTTATCTTTTAAGTGGGGAACGGGTCATTCTCAATCTTGTACAACGGATGAGTGGAATTGCCACGATGACACACCGTACGGTAGAAAGGCTAAATAGTAAACATACCCGTATTTGTGATACACGAAAAACAACACCTGGTCTACGTATGTTAGAAAAATATGCCGTTCGTTGTGGTGGCGGATTTAATCATCGCCTTGGACTTTATGATGGGGTCTTGATTAAAGATAATCATATCGCCTATGCAGGAAGCATCACCAAAGCCGTACAGAAAGTAAGAGAACAACTTGGACATATGGTAAAAGTGGAAGTAGAAATCGAATCAAAGGAAGAGTTACGAGAAGCAATCGAAGCTAATGTCGACGTGATTCTATTGGATAACTGTTCACCTGATCAAATTAAAGAATTTGTTTCCTGTGTTCCCAAGTCCATTGTAACAGAAGCAAGTGGTGGCATTACATTAGAGAACATTGCTGAATACCGTGATACAGGAGTAGATTACATCTCATTAGGAATGTTAACTCATTCGATTCGTGCCTTAGATATTAGCTTCAACATCATTGGAGGGAAGAAAGGATGAACGTATTAGAGCAAACGACTGAACAAATGGAGCAACGAATACTAGAAATCAAGCAAAAGTTTGGTGACCGCCTCTACATCCCAGGGCATCATTATCAAAAAAATGAAGTGATTCAATTCGCTGATGATGTCGGTGATTCACTTCAATTAGCACAACTAGCTGCCAAAAACAAAACGGCTGAATTTATTATCTTTTGTGGTGTGCATTTTATGGCTGAAACAGCAGATATTCTAACCGATGAATATCAAAAGGTAATTCTCCCCTCCCTTGATGCGGGATGTTCAATGGCAGATATGGCCAACATTGAACAAACTGAACGAGCATGGAACCAGCTTCAAGCTCATTTCGAGGATACCATTCTTCCGCTGACGTATGTAAATTCTACAGCTGCAATTAAAGCATTTGTCGGAAGAAATGGTGGTTCAACCTTAACCTCCTCCAATGCGAAACAGGTAGTTCGTTGGGCTTTCACTCAAAAGGAACGTATCCTTTTCTTACCCGATCAACATTTAGGGAGAAATACAGGATTTGAGCTTGGTATCCCATTAGACCAGATGGCTATATGGGACCCGATTTTGGAACGATTAGAATATGATGGTGACATCAATCAAATTAAAATGATTCTCTGGAAGGGACATTGTAATGTTCACGAAAAATTTACTACAAAACAGGTCAATCATATTCGAAAAACAAAACCAGATATGAAGATTATCGTTCACCCAGAATGCCCAATCGAAATTGTTCAATTAGCCGATGAAAATGGTTCAACCAATAAAATTATCAATACGATTGCGGCTTCTCCTAGTGGGAGCAAGTGGGCGGTTGGTACGGAGCATAATCTCGTGCATCGTTTGGCACAAACCTATACAGACAAAGAAATTATTCCATTAAATCCCTACCCTTGTCTGTGCTCTACCATGAACAAAATCGAATTAAAACATTTACTCGATATTCTAGAAGCATTAGAAACAGGAGAAGTTCGGAATCAAATTCTCGTAGATCAAAATACCGCTAAAGATGCCAAGATTGCACTTGAACGAATGTTATCTTTATGAAAATTGTCAGTAGAAAGCAACAAAAAACCACTAGTGTTTTAGTTCTAGTGGTTTCCAAGCTGTCAATCATGACTTGACAGCTTATTTATTTTAAATTCCTTGAGCAGCTGTGATTAGGGAAAGCTTATAAACATCTTCTGCATTACAACCACGGGAAAGGTCATTCACAGGCTTATTTAACCCTTGAAGAATTGGCCCAATTGCTTCAAATCCACCTAAACGTTGAACCATTTTATAGCCAATGTTTCCCGCTTCGAGGCTTGGAAAGATAAAGACAGTTGCATTTCCTTTTAGTGGTGAATCTGGTGCTTTCTTTTTCGCCACTTCAGGAACAAACGCTGCATCAAATTGGAATTCTCCATCAATGAGAACATCTGGTGCCATTTCTTTTGCTAAACGGGTAGCTTCTACCACTTTTTCAGTCTCTGGTGATACTGCAGAACCTTTTGTGGAAAAACTTAACATGGCAACCTTTGGTTCAATTCCAAACACACGAGCTGTTTCTGCACTAACAACCGCATTTTCTGCTAGATCTTGGCTATCTGGCGCAATATTAATCGCACAGTCAGAGAAAAGATAACGTTCTTCTCCTCTTACCATAATAAACGCCCCAGAAGTTTTCTTGATTCCAGGTTTTGTCTTGATGATTTGTAGTGCTGGACGAACGGTATCTGCTGTAGAATGAGCCGCACCACTAACAAGACCGTGGGCTTTTCCAAGATAAACTAACATGGTTCCAAAATAATTTTCATCTAGTAAAATTTTACGAGCTTCTTCTTCGGTGGACTTTCCTTTTCTACGCTCCACAAAAGTGGTAACTAATTCATCAAACTCTGGATAAGTAGCTGGATTATAAATATGTACATCAAGAAATTCCAAACCCAATTCTTTGATTTTGGCTTGCACTTCTTCTTCATTTCCGATTAAAATCGGTGTTAAAATTTTCTCTTTAGATAGACGGCTTGCGGCTGTTAGGATTCTTTCATCAAGTCCTTCGGGAAATACAATTGTGGGATAAGCTGCTTGGACTTTTTCTTTTAATTCTAAAAACAAATCACTCACAATGAGTCCTCCTTTTTGATAAAATCAACAGATGACCATAACATTATATAGAATACCATGAATTTATTACTCATTCTATCTTTATTCTTTGAAATATGTCTATTTTTCATCTGCTCTTCTTCTATAATTAGAAGTATTGTTCCCTTCATTTAAACAAAAATTGCATTTCATATCGGTCTTATTGAACTTTTATTTGGAAATTCTATATAATGAATGGGTAATTCTTCATCTTACTTTGATGATTGGAGCGCAATCTATGGTTCAGCTACCTCAAGCTTTTTTGCTACGAATGCAACAATTACTAGGTGAATCGTTCGAATCCTTTCGCCGAAGTTATGAACAATCGCAAACCCATGGACTAAGGGTAAACACTCTAAAAATTGATATTCCTTCATTTTTGCAAAGTGTACCCTTTTCTTTAGAATCTATTCCTTGGACAAAAGAGGGATTTTATTATAAGGAAGAGGACCGTCCGGGAAAACATCCCTTTCATTCAGCAGGCCTTTATTATATCCAAGAACCAAGTGCAATGGCTGTGACTGAAGTTCTCGATCCACAACCAGGTGAGAAAATTCTTGATCTTAGTGCTGCCCCAGGGGGTAAATCGACCCATATCGCAACAAAACTGAACCACCAAGGTTTATTGGTGGCGAACGAAATCCATCCAACGAGAGTAAAAGCTTTGGTTGAAAACTTAGAACGTTTTGGTGCCAAAAATAGTGTTGTTACCAATGAGTCACCTGAACAACTAGCAAAAGTTTTTCCTGAATACTTTGATCGAATCCTAGTGGATGCACCCTGTTCTGGTGAAGGTATGTTCCGTAAGAACCCTGAAACGATTGGGGAATGGTCAGAAGAGCATGTCCAATTCTGTGCGATCCGTCAAAAGGGAATCTTGGATGAAGCCCAAAAAATGCTCAAGCCTGGTGGCATCCTCGTCTATTCTACATGTACATTTGCTCCTGAAGAAAATGAAGGAACAGTCGCAGCCTTTTTAGAACGATACCACCAGTTTGAGATTGAAACGATTCCTAATGAGTTAGCAAATCTTTTTGCACAAGGCCATCCTGAATGGATAAATGAAAAACAAAATCCCTCGATCACTTCAACAGTCAGGCTATGGCCCCACTTATTAAAGGGAGAAGGACATTTCATTGCGAAATTACGAAAAAAAGAGTCAACGATCACTGCAAAAATGAAGCCAATGCAGTATAAGGCAAATTCAGAAGCGTTAAAATTTTATCAATCCTTTGTCAGAGAAAATCTAATCCAGTCACTAAACGGAACCTTTCATACTTTTGGCGATCATCTCTATCTTGTGCCAGATAACCTTCCCGATTTAAAGGGGATCAAAATTGCACGTATTGGTTGGCATCTTGGAGAAATAAAGAAAAATCGCTTTGAACCTGGTCATGCCTTAGCAATGGGTTTAACCATGAAAGAAGTAAAACAATCGCTTGATTTGGATTTTGAAAATACTGAAAAATATTTAAAAGGAGAATCCTTTTTTGTTGACCCGCCTTTGAAAGGTTGGATACTCGTTACAACTCATGGATTTCCGTTAGGATGGGGAAAAATTGCAAATGGCCAATTAAAAAATCACTACCCAAAAGGGTTAAGATGGAAAAAGTGAAGCTAAATAATCTGCTTCACTTTTTCTTGCCACATCCCACAACGGTCGCCCCACATTGCTACGGTTTGACCATTCACTTTAACTTTAATCACTTCACACATATTGGAACATCCGTTACAAATAAAACTGGATGGGACAAATTCTGTTTGTAGTGCGTGAAATCCACGAAAATTAGTTCGCCTTCCTTTCACTTCTTCACGTGCTAAAATAGCGGCACCGATTGCTCCCATTACATGATGGTATTGAGGAATAATGACCTCATGACCGATTTCCTTCTCAAATGCTGCTTTAATTCCAACATTTGCGGCTACCCCGCCTTGAAACACAAATGGTGGTTCTAATTTCTTCCCTCGAGCTAAGTTATTCATATAGTTTCGGACCAACGCTTGACACAATCCATTAATAATTTCTGCTTTTGAAAAACCAAATTGTTGTTTCGCAATCATATCAGATTCAGCAAATACTGTACACCTACCTGCAATTCGGACATCATTTTTTGCCGTTAATGCTAATTTACCAAAATCTTCAATCTTAATGCCTAAACGTTCCGCTTGATGATCGAGAAATGAGCCTGTTCCTGCTGCACAAACTGTATTCATCGCAAAGTCTACGACCATTTGATCTTTTACAAGGATAATCTTCGAATCCTGTCCACCAATCTCAAAAATGGTCCGAACGTCTGGAACAAACTGAATCGTTGCAACCGCATGTGCGGTAATTTCGTTTTTTACTACATCTGCACCTACCATAATCCCTGCTAATTGTCGTCCACTTCCAGTTGTACCTACTCCGGCAACATTCCAATTGTTACAAAGATGATCTTTTAATTGTTCTATCCCTTTTTTTACTGACTCGATGGGTTGGCCATTGGTTCGAACATAATAATGAAAAAGAACATCCCCTTGTTCATTAATCGCGACAACATTGGTACTCACCGATCCTACATCAATGCCAATATATGCATTTCTCACTCTAAACTCCCCCTTTAAGCAGTATAAGTATATTTCTTAAGTTTTGTATTTCGAATCAGATCAATAAAAGCTTCAATCCTTGTTCGATTATTGGCTTGACCTGTTTGCTCATCCAGAGAGAGTGTCAAAACAGGAATATCGTATTCTTTTGATATCCGAGGAATCACACTTTGTGAAATTAGTTCCGGTAAGCAACCGAAGGGCATGAGATGGATAATTCCATCAAATCCTTTTTCTTTAAAATCAACAATTCGGCCAACCGTGTGTTTGGCATGTCCCCCAATTTCAATTTCAATAAACGGTTCGCCCTTTTTCAGAATTTCCTCTTCATCTGAATGTTTGAGAAATCGAGGTAACATATTATCATTGATCCATTCCGATAAATAGTGAGATCTTTCTACTTCACAGCCTAATTCCCCTAATACGTTCTCAATTTCCATATTAATCGATGGTTCCATTACCACATAAATCTCGCCAACGATCCCGATTCGTATTCGTTTTTCATGATCAATCTCCTGTAAGGGAATCGATTCAATCATTTTCTTACCCTTTTTTCGCGCCTTTTTTAGTTCTCTTCTTGTTGTCACTTGATCAAATTGTTGTTGTATTTCTTCCCATACTTTTTTCGTTAAACCAGGCACTTTCTCATATGGTTTGATTCGGTGAATCCAGCGATCCAACTTGTCTAATTCCCGGATCATATCAAAGGTAAATTTAATCGCCTTTGCGACATGAAACCATGAATAATTCCCTTTTAATTTCCGAACATTTTCCATAAACCGTTCTTTATCTCGAAAATAAGAATCAAAGACAATAAAGTCAACATTGTACCCTAATTCCTTTAAAATTCGTTGGTGAATCTCACTATAAAAACCAGCACGACAAGGGCCGTGACCTCCACTCGTCACAATCGTTGTAGCTCCAAGTTCACAAGCCTCAATATAACTTCCCATAATCGTCTTAAAAGGGAAACATGCGAACTCAGGGCTATATTTCACCCCAAGATCAAGTGTTTTTTGCGAGGGTCTAGGGGGTACAATCACATGATGCCCCAGTAGTTCTAATAACTTTTTATAGATGATAACTGTCCCCATATATGGAAAAGTGACGTTCAAAGGTATCCCACCTACCCAACTCTTTTTTTTCGTTTCAACATGTCTACAAAGGCCTCTATTCTCGTTTGGAGATGGTTTTCTCCAGTATGTTCATCCACTCGAATCATCATAAACGGAACTCCTGTCTCATTGGATCGGATCTCAAACAATTTACTTAACATGGAATCAGGACCACAGCCAAACGCCGTGATATGAATCACGCCATCTACTTCACGATTTGAAAAAAAACGATAACCTGCCCCTAATAATTTATTCGTAAATGTCCAAAATAATGGCTTTCGGATATCTTGAATCTCATTTTTTAAGTCTTGTTCTTCCAACATATCAAATGTAATGAATGAAACTTGTAGATCTCTTAGTTTTTCAATCACATCCATACTGACAAATGAGTCATAAATATTATATACATAGCCAAGAACCCCAATTTTAATGGCTGGATGAGAAGCTTCTTTCCGTTTAGAAATTGGAATATTTTCTACTAAATTGAGTGCTTCAGGAATCGTATGACCCATCTTGCTATACATGCGAAAAGCTAGCCATTCTTCCCTAGCTTTTGCTGCAGACTCTTTCATTTGTTCTTCTGTTACCCCCAAAATGTCAGCGAGTGGCAGATATAGACGATAATCGGAAATATCATCATCCATGGATTGAATCTGACAAGTTAAAATTTTATCCTCAAGTTTATTTACTCCATGTCGCAACATATCAGGTAATCCCATGAATTTTGGACAGAAAAATTCTAAAGGAGAGATCGAGACCATCCTTGGTACAAAAATATAATCGACCCCTTTTCTTAGCAAATTTAAACTATGACCAATAAAAATTTTGATTGGTACACAAATCTCAGAAACAGCTTCACGTACACCACGATTTACGATCCCTTTATTGGTTTCGTCTGAAATCACCACTTCAACTCCCAATTCTTCGAAGAATGGTTTCCAAAATGGAGCATAGTAATAATATAATAGTGCCCTTGGAATCCCAATCCGCAACGACTCATCACCGCCTTTCATGGGTAAAACCTATGAAATAGACTTGTCAAAATTCTTTTCTTTATATATTTAATAAAAGTGTTCTTCATTTATGACAAAAGCAAAATGTCTTTGAAGAGAGATAAGACCCTTTTTGAATCATCTATTGACAAACCTAGTTCGATCATTTTAAACTTTAACAAAAAATAACGGAAAATTCTGTGATTTTGTATTTTTTAGGGAGAGGTCATGATGAAAATATTAAGAATTGATATGGGAACTCTGCGAGTTACTGAAGTTGATGCAGAAAAATACCAAAGACTAGGTGGAAGAGCTTTAACTTCAAGAATTGTTCATGATGAGGTTCCCCCAACTGCTCATCCTCTTGGACCTTATAACAAGCTTATTTTTGCAAACGGGTTATTAACTGGGTCTGGAGCATCTAGCACAGACCGATATTCAATCGGGGCTAAAAGTCCTTTAACAGGCGGTATTAAAGAGAGCAATGCAGGTGGAATTTCTGGTTTGAAGTTAGGTAGACTAGGAATTCGTGCCCTTATTTTCGAAGGGGTACGAGAAGATTTTAAGATCATCTACATTTCTAAAGACAAAATTTCCTTTGATGATGCTTCACCCATCCTTGGAAAAGATTTAAGTGAAGCAACGAAATGGTTACGAGAAAAATACGGAAAAAATATCGCTGTTTGGCTGATCGGAGTTGCTGGTGAACAAAAAATGAACCTAGCAGCGATTGCAGGTCAGGACAAAGAAGGGTATCCGACTCGTTTTAATGGCCGAGGAGGATTAGGCGCTGTTGCAGGTTCAAAAGGAATAAAAGCGATTGTCTTAGATGATTCGGGGATTGATCGCAGCAAACCAAAAGATAAAGATCGGTTCAGACAAGCAATGAAACAGTATCACACTTGGCTCATGGAAACACCAGGTACGGCCAAGATTTTTCCAGAGTTAGGTACCTCCGCATTAGTAAGGACTACGAACAGTTTAGGTGCACTTCCAACCAGGAATTTCTCAACAGGTTCCTTTGAAAAATATGAACAAATCTCAGGCGAAACCTTACGAGAAACGATTATTGAACGCAGTGGCGAAGGTTCCCCTACCCATGCTTGTATGCCTGGTTGTATCATCCGTTGTTCCAATGTTTTTGTGGATAAAGCAGGTAAGAGAGTTACTTCTCCATTAGAATATGAAAATATTGGGTTACTTGGTTCAAATCTTGGAATCGGTAATCTGGACGATATTGCAGAAATCAATCGCTTATGTAATGAATACGGAATTGATACGATTGAAACAGGAGGAGCACTAGGTGTATTGATGTCACAAAACATCATTTCATTTGGAGATGTTGGTGGCGTTATTCAAGCTTTACAGGAAATCAAAAAGGGAGGTTTTTTGGGTAAAATCATTGGTGGCGGGGCCGAAATTGTAGGAAAATTATATGGTGCATACCGTGTTCCAACTGTGAAAGGCCAATCGATGCCTGCCTATGACCCAAGGGCGATTAAAGGGTTGGGGGTAACCTACTCCACTTCGCCAATGGGTGCAGACCATACTGCAGGTCAAACCGTCAGAGCACAAATCGATCATCATTCTCCAATTGGGCAGGTGAAAACTTCCTTAGAAGCACAGGAAACGGCCCCTATTTTTGATTCAACTGGTCTGTGTTTCTTTAGTGGTGGAGCGATTGCAGGAAGGTGGGATCTCGTAGCTGATCTCATTACAGCTTATACAGGAATGCAATTTTCTGGCGAACAGCTTTTACAATTAGGAAAAGAAACATTAAGGATTGAACATGAGTTTAACCGCATGGCTGGTTTTACCAAAGCTCATGACCGATTACCTGAATATTTCTATCATGAGATCAATGAAGCTTCACAAACGGTCTTTGATGTTCCTCAAGATGAAGTAGAAGCAATAGGAGTGGAAGGGTATGGTCGTTCACATCATCGCTAATCTCCCTTATTTACAACATTTAAATGGAAAATATCGATTAGAACAATCTATAACAGTAATCAATTGGCTAGAAGGTTTAGGAGTTAAATGGGATGTTGATGCATTAGTGATCCTCAATGGTAGGATTTCTAGAGGAGATGAAATACTACAAGATCAAGATCAAATCCAGCTCCTTGTCCCTATTTCTGGAGGGTAAGAAAAATTAGACATAACAAATTTGGCGGTGCCATTTCCACTTAAGCTGTGGGGCACCGCCTTACTACAATCTAACCTAATTGAGTACTATCCTCTTTTCTACTCTTCTTCGTTATGAATTCTGTACTTCCTTTCTTGGATATTCTGCGATAACAACAGTTCCTAAGCCACCCCGTGCATTCCATACCGCTTCAACCTTCATCCATTTTGGATCACATAACCGAACCAAATCTTCTAAAATCCGATTCGTAGCATGCTCTTGGTAGATTCCTACATTTCGATAAGATGTTAAATAATACTTTAGGGATTTCATCTCAATCAGTTTTTCATTAGGTATATAGGTGATTTTGATATCTGCAAAATCAGGTAAGCCAGACCAAGGGCAAACAGAAGTAAATTCAGTAGTTGGTATCGTTACTTCAATATCTTTACCAACATATTCATAAGGAATGGTTTCTAATATATCAACTAAGATTACACTTTCATCTTCAATATCAAAACGAATATTTTTGTACTTTTCATGATTAACTTCAACTTTTGCCATAGAATTCCCCTTCTTTCTTCCCCAGTATGTTTTCAAAGTTATTTTTTCGAAGAATGGTTTTTAAAACGAGAAGACCTAGCATTTGCATTAAAGATTTAAATAAAATTTGTCCTAAAATTGCCATAGGAATGAAATTCCAAGGTAATATCCCTGTTGTCAATGGAGATAGCCCAATAATTACAAAAATACTACTGTCCAAAAGTCCACCGACAATTCCCGACCAGAATACTTTATATTCTATTGCTACTTTTAGTCTTGTGTAAATTTCAGTATCCGTAGATTCAGAAATTAAAAAGGAAATTGCGGATGCAATCACAATCCATAATGTATCCCCTAAAAATCTAGAAGTGATCGCGGATAATATAAGTGCAAGAAGAATAATAAGATAAGTCTTTTTCCTCCCATAAATAAATTGAACTCGGTCACGAAGCATAAAGGTTAACCCAATCAAAAATGTCCCCATAGGAACTATAAATGGGCCAAAATGCATGGGCGCAAATTGCGCAGTAACAACATTAGCTAGAATAATTCCCGCAATGTACAATACAATACTCACTGTTTAGTTCTCCTTCCTATATTTTTCTTGTTGTTTAAAGGAAAACTAAAACAAATTAAAAAAGCCCTCACCAGGGCTAAATACTGGTGGTATTTTTTACGTTGGTTTTCCCCCAAACAACGAAGAATTTTATTTTACCAAATAATTATCTTATAATTATTTCAGAAAATCAAGTTCTCTTTTTCTTTCTTACAACAACCGAAAAATTTTGAACAATATTTTATGCAAGCGAAAGAAAAGACTCCTATAAATGGGAGGTCATCCTCATTCAACCCTAAGCGCCTAAGTAGGCCTTTTTCACATCTTCTGAAGCTCTCAAAACATTAGCAGCTCCTGATAGAACGATCTTGCCTGTTTCCAACACGTAAGCTCGATTAGCAATTTTCAAAGCTTGATTCGCATTTTGTTCGACTAATAAAACCGTTGTACCTGATTGATTAATCTCTTGAATAATGTTGAAAATCTCTTGAACAAGAATTGGGGCTAATCCCATCGATGGCTCATCGAGAAGAAGTAACTTAGGTCTTCCCATTAATGCTCTACCAATTGCTAACATTTGCTGTTCTCCGCCAGATAAAGTTCCTGCTTGTTGTCTTTTTCGTTCACGTAATCTTGGGAATCGGGAATAGATTTGTTCCATATCTTCCTTTACTTCCCGATCCTTACGCAAATATGCTCCAAGTTCGAGATTTTCCTCAACAGATAGATTCGCAAATACCCTTCTCCCTTCTGGACAATGTATCAATCCAGATTTTACGATTTCAGGAGCATGAATTCCAGTTATATCTTTACCTAAAAAAGTAATTGTACCTGTTTTCGGAGTTAATAGGCCTGATAAAGTTTTTAATAATGTCGTTTTCCCCGCACCATTTGCTCCGATCAGTGTAACAATCTCTCCCTCATTTACCTGAATGCTAACATCTTTTAATGCATGAATGGCACCATAATAAACGTTTACATTCTCTACCTTTAACATGGTTTACACCTCCTGTCCCAAATAAGCTTCAATCACTCTCGGATTTAATTGAATCTCAGCAGGTGTTCCTTGGGCAATGAGTTGACCTTGATCCAGTACATAAATTCGATCACACACGTTCATGACTAAAGACATATCATGTTCAATTAATAAAATGGTTAAATCGAATTCCTTCCGAATCCACCGAATTAATTGCATTAATTCTTGTGTTTCTTGGGGATTCATTCCCGCGGCTGGTTCATCAAGCAGAAGTAGTTTCGGACGAGTGGCCAATGCTCTAGCAATCTCTAAACGACGTTGTTCACCATATGGAAGATTCTTTGCCAATTCGTCTTTTTTGTGATCCAGTCGAAAAATCTTTAATAGTTCCATTCCTTGTTCGGTCATTTCTTGTTCTCCTTTAAAATGGGAAGGTAAACGAAAAATAGATGCGAAAATTGAATGTTTTGAACGTTGATGGTAAGCAATTTTCACATTATCCAAAACAGAAAGATTGCCAAATAAACGAATATTTTGGAAAGTCCGCGCTGCACCTTTTTGCGTGATCTTATATGGTTTTAGGCCGCCAATTGATTCTTGTTTAAAGAGAATTTGACCTTCTGAAGGTTCGTAGACTCCTGTAAGTAAATTGAAAAGTGTTGTTTTTCCTGCTCCATTTGGCCCGATTAATCCAATTAATTCACCTTGATAGATTTGTATGGATACATCGGATACTGCCTTTAGTCCACCAAACGAGCGACTCACTTGTTTCACATCAAGCAGAAGTGTGTTTGCCATATTGTTCTCCCCTCTTCTTTAACTGAAAAGAAAATTCACGAGTGCCCATTAAACCTTTTGGTCGAAAGATCATCATGAGTATTAATAGAAGAGAGTAGATGATCATTCGAATTTCAGGATAATCTTGCAGAAGGGTAAAAATCATCGTAAGGACAATAGCACCAATAATGGAACCCGATGTGCTACCTAACCCTCCTAAAACCACTATAACTAAAATTTCAAAAGATTTCATAAAGTTAAAACTGTTGGGGTTAATGATATAAAACATATGAGCAGATAACCCCCCAGCAATTCCAGCAAAGAAAGAACCGATCATAAATGCAATTACCTTATATTTGGTCGTATGAATCCCCATTGCTTCAGCCGCTATTTCATTTTCACGTATCGATATACACGCACGTCCATGGGTCGAATTGACAAAATTATTTACCACAAGAATTGTGATCATCATCCAGATAAACACCCATGTCCAATTCGTTAGAGCAGGAATTCCACTTAATCCAGAAGCTCCACCCACATATTCGGTATTTAGCCAGATAATTCGAATAATCTCACCAAACCCTAAAGTGGCGATTGCGAGATAATCTCCCTTTAAACGTAATGATGGGACACCAATCAGGAAACCAGCCATTGTGGCAGCAATCCCACCAACAAGAAGAGCTAAGGGAAAAGGTAGATTAAAATCAAGCGTCATGATGGCTGATAGATAGGCACCAATTGACATAAATCCAGCATGTCCAATCGAAAATTGCCCAGTAAATCCATTGATAAGATTTAACGATACGCCCAGAATAATGTTAATCGAAATTAAAATAATCGTTGAAATCCAAAAATCACTCAATATTCCCATGGAGATAAGGACTTGAATAACCAAATAAATAAATAAACTTATAAGGACACCTATAATAAAGTTTTTATTTTTTCTCATCATTATCACCTACACTTTCTCTCGTACATTCTTGCCAAATAGACCAGAAGGTTTAAAGATGAGAATGAGAATAAGAATCGCAAATGCAACACCATCACGCCAAAGCGAATAACCAATAGAGGATACAGTCGTCTCAATTATTCCAAGAAATAATCCCCCTATAAAGGCCCCTGGAATGATCCCAATTCCACCTAATACTGCTGCAACAAACGCCTTTAGCCCTGGGATAATCCCCATCAATGGATCAAAAGAATTGTAAGTCATTCCATAGATAACTCCTGCTGCAGCTGCAAGAGCAGACCCAATAGCAAATGTTGCTGAGATCGTCGTATTTACATTAATACCCATTAAGTGAGCGGCTTCCATATCAAAAGAAACAGCCCGCATCGCTTTTCCAATTTTCGTTTTATGAACAATGAGTTGTAAGAGTACCATGAGCAAAAAGGTTACTCCTAAAATCATAATCTGATTAGAATCCAATTGAATGGATCCAAATAGATGATATTGTTTTTTGGGAATAATTTCCGGAAACCCCTGTGCTTGAGGTCCAATGAAGAAAATTCCCCCATTTTCAAGAAGGAAAGAGACACCAATCGCGGTGATGAGAATAGAAATTCTTGATGCATTCCGTAAAGGCTTGTATGCAATTCTTTCAATGATTACGCCCAAAATTGCACTTACGATCATCGATAAGAGGATGGAAAAAATAAAAACCCATATCGGATCAAATCCTTGAACTTGAAACATTTTTGCCGACACTAATCCAACAAATGCTCCAACCATAAAAATATCACCATGAGCAAAATTAATTAATTTAATAATTCCATAAACCATCGTATATCCTAAAGCAATGAGAGCATAAATACTTCCTACTGAAATGCCATTGATCAGTTGCTGGGTGATATATTCCATTGATAGCACCTCACATTGAAGTAGATAGAATAAAATGCATAAAGAGGGAAATTGGTTTCACCAATTTCCCCTATTCTGACTTCTGACTTCCGAATTCTGACCTCCGATTTAAGGATTAACTTTTGTCTTGAACGATTGTTTACCATCTTTATATTCGATAATAACCGCTGATTTGATGGGATCATGGGTTTCATTATAGGATATTGTTCCAGATACTGTTTTAAAGTTTTTAATTTGAGCTAAAGCATCCTTAATCTTTGTGGGTTCAGCGCTTCCGGCATTCTTAATCGCTTCAGCAATTAACTGAACACTATCATAACCTAAAACAGCAAAACCATCTGGTACTTTGTTGTATTCTTTCTTAAAGTTTTCGACGAACTTTTGTACTTCAGGAGAAGTATCTTCTGAAGAATAATGATTGGAGAAGAAAGTATTGTTTAATGCTTCGTTTCCTGCAATCTCAAACATTTGAGGTGCATCCCAACCGTCACCACCTAAAAACGGTACGGTAATTCCCATTTCTCTACCCTGCTTAATAATCTTACCTACTTCTTCATAATATCCAGGAACATAAATAACATCTGGGTTTTTATCTTTAATTCGTGTTAATACCGCTTTAAAATCTGTATCTTTTTGTTGGTATGATTCTTTGGTTACAATTTGTCCTCCATTTTTCGTGAATTGTTCCTCAAAAGATTTAGCAAGTCCTTTTGAATAATCGCTTGAAGAATCGATATAGATCGCTGCAGTCTTGGCTTTTAAATCTTTCGCAGCAAAGTTCCCCATTACCGTACCTTGGAATGGATCGATAAAACATGTACGGAAAATATAGTCTTTTACTTTTCCTGTTCTTTCATCGACCGTTACCTTTGTCGCTGTTCCTGAAGGAGTAATGAGAGGAATTTTCTTTTCCATCGCTACTGTAGAAGCAGCCAAGGTGTTTCCAGATGTTGCTGCACCAATCACTGCAACGACTTTGTCATCAGAGATTAATTTTTGGATGGCACGTGTTGATTCTTCCGCTTTGGAAGCGTTGTCTGCAATCGCTAATTCAAGTTGTTTTCCTAATACCCCACCCTTTGCATTGATTTCTTTTACAGCCAATTTAGCACCGTCTAAAGCAGAAGAACCAAATGCGGCCACTCCACCAGACAATTCTAAATCAATACCAATTTTAATCGTTTTTGCCTCACTTGCACTGTTTCCTGATGTCTGTTTACTTCCACATCCCGTGATGATACTAGCAACCATTGCAAGAATAGCAAGGAAAACCATCCACCTCTTCATCAAAACGACTCCCCTTTCATTTTCTCTTTAAAGCATTAATGTCTGAATATTTTTAAGTCTCATACTACATGATTCAATGAAAACTTACACGTTCTATTTTCGTTCAACTATATTAAATATTTTTAAATATCATAAAATTGCTTTCATTATCTCGTTATATTCCACCTATTCAAAAATTTTTGACAAACACTTTAACCAGAATATCAATAAGTTTGTATATTTCAACACGCTCCGTTGTCCGTGTAGTGGAATAAAAAAAGTGAGGGCCATATTCACCCTCACTTTCCGTATCTACTTTCTATTATTTTTTTCTTCTTATTGTTCATATTATTCATCATCCGACTCATCTGATTCAATTGTTTTTGATTCAAATTCATACCCATTTGCCTAGCCATTTGTTGAATTTGTTTTTGATCCATTGCCATATTGGAGAATTGCTTTCTCAAATAAAATATCCCAATTGCGAAACCTGCCACTGCTCCAACAACAAAAGTAATAATTGGTATAACGATATTCATAAAAATTCTCCTTTATTTTTCAATGATTCCAATTTCTATATTAACCAAATTCAGTTTAAAGTAAAAGAGCTATTCAAAAATTTGTTCAATTCGTTTTCACGACCCATAACTTTTCTAATGAGTAAAGATTGCTTTTTTAGCATACCTTAGGTATGATATCATCGTAAAATTTTTTGAAGGTGAGGGAAATCGATGAAAGAAACAGATGAAAAAGTAATCATGGAAGAAATAGATAAAAAGAATGGTTTTGTATTGGTGCTTTTTTCCACCCCTTTTTGAGGAAAATGTGAGATCGCGGAGCGATTTCTCGAAGAAATTTTACCCCAATTACCTGAATTTCCGGTGTTTAAATGTAATGTTAACTTTTCACCTAATATTGTGGAAAAATATCAAGTATCTGCTGCACCATCCTTTAAACTTTTCGTCGATGGAGAAGTAGTTCAAACCCTATTTGGAATGCGCTCACCTGACGACCTTTATTACACCATCAAAAATTATGTAAAAAAAGAAGAAAATTACGAGGACGTGTGGGCAGCACTATTTGCAGAAGACGATCAAAAAATAGATAAGATTAAAAAAGACGAAGAAAAAAAGCAGGTTTGATCATACCTGCTATTTTTTGTTCTTCAAAAGATAAAAAAGGAAAACAAGATTTAAAAGAAATGTAAGTGGGTGACCAAATATCGCGTTGGCATACAGATTGATTTCCTTTAAATATTGCGGATAAAGAATGAACCCTAAAACAAAAAAAACAGAATCAAATAGTAGAAGAATGATCGTCTTTTTTCGATAAGCTTGAATATGTTCTTTCAATTGTGACGTATACGTGATCATAAATAAAGAAATCGTGATTCCAACGATTGCGAAAACAAAATGGATATCTACCCAAGTCGTATGGAAAAAATTGAGAAATAAGTACATAAAATTAGTCGCTAACCGTAGAAAACTCAAAATAAAATAAAGGGTGATTAAGATCTTCAATTTGATTACCCCTTTTAACTGTGATTCACCATTTCTATATCTATAGACGAGAAAAAACAACGAAAGGTTTCTTAAAAATTTCGTTTTCCATTAATATACCATTTTCTTCTTCCTTTTGGAAACTTGAATTTTTATTTCAAAAAAAACAGCTACTACCTCATCATTTCAATTTATGTTACACTATATTCATAGTGTTAATATTATTTAAGAGGTGATCCTATGAAATATCGTCAATTTGCAAATACTGACATCCAAATCTCTGAAATTGGATTTGGTGTTTGGACAGTTGCGACCAAATGGTGGGGTGTAACTGATGAAGAATACGGTAAAAGACTTTTGCGTTCCGCTTATGAGGACTATGGTATTAATTTTTTTGATACAGCTGATGTATACGGAAATGGACGCGGTGAAACGATTATTGCTGAAGCACTAAAAGATCAACGAAATAACATCTTTCTCTCAACAAAAGGCGGTTACGATATCTATACCCATCATGGGGTAAGAACTGGGCACTCTGAACTTCCCCAAGATTGGCGTCCTGAATCATTGCGGCGTTCACTAGAAGAAAGCTTAAAACGTTTACAAACAGATTATATCGATCTCTACCAATTACATAATGCAAGAATGAGTACCATTCAAAGTGATACCGTTTTGGAAACCCTAGAACGATTTAAAGAGGAAGGCAAAATCCGTTATTATGGTGTCGCTTTAGGTCCTGATATCGGTTGGGAAAAAGAAGGACTTGCTGCCATTGAAAAATATGATGTCGTACACATTATCAATAACATTCTCGAGCAAGATCCTGCAAGAGCATTCTTCCCACATGCAAAAAAACATCATAAATCGCTTATTGTTCGCGTTCCTCATGCTTCAGGATTATTAGATGGCACCTATGATCCCGATAAACATTTTGATAAGAATGACCATCGGAATCACCGTCCGATCGAGTGGATGAAAGCTGGACTTGAAGTAGTTCGAGAGTTAAAACCCTTATATGAAGGAACCGACCGTACAATTGGCCAGCTAGCCATTCTCTTTTCTTTAGCCCAACCAACAGTAAAATCCGTATTTCCGAACATTACGAATGAACAAAATTTAAAAGAGTTTGCTGAAGCTTCGGAAAAATCCCCTTTAACTCAAGAAGAAATGGACCGAATTAAGTCACTTTGGGTTAATGGTTATGCGAAAAAATTGGCTCAACCATTCTCCAATAGCGAAAACAAACCAGCTAAAATTGTAGAATAATAGATCAAAGCACCCTATTTCTTTTATGGGTGCTTTTTTTCCAAACTGTCATAAAATAGTTAAAATTGAATTCCACAAAGCAAACAAATTCAGGTCAATTTCAACTATACTTTTTAATAGAATTTCCTAGGAAAACTGCACTCTATCTTTATATCGATCTTTATATCGTTTTATGATTCGTATTTTTAAGGGGAGGATTTTATTTTATGGAACAGAAATTTTTTGTTTCTTGTCTATTGGTAAAAGATAGACAAATATTAATGCTACGTAAAGAAAAGGGTCGTCATTTAGGAACATGGCTTTTCCCAGGTGGGGAAATCAAAGACCAAGAGAGTGCTCTTGATACTGTGAAACGGGAAATCAAACAAGATATAGGTCTAACATTAAACCAAGTTGAGTTACGTGGTATTGTTTATTTTATGATGCAAGAATTTGAAAACGACCCCGTACTTGCCAAAACAATTCTTTACGTCTTTTATTCAGAAGATTTTACGGGTGAATTACATCCATCTAATAAAGGAACATTAGAATGGGTGCCGCTCAATGAGATTTGGAATCGAGAAATAGGAAGAAATGATGAACTTTTTATTCCCCCTATGCTTGAGAATAAGAAAGTAACGTTTGCAAAGTTCTATCACAATAAAGACAAAGAACGAGTACGTTATCAAATTGATCAAATATAAAAAATGGCCGGTAATACATAAAATTTTCGCCAAGAAGTTTACAAATAAAATAAAACTTTGTTAGTATAATGAAGTATAGAAGAATATAGGTTTTCCGAGCCTATTCATCTAAGGTTTTTGATTTAACTATGATGCGTAGGCCGATTAGGGTATAGAAGGAAACAACTATGCCTCCCTGTTGGAAAGGAAAACAGTTTAAAGCTTTTTCAGCCGCTACTCTTTCCTTTCGACAGAGTTTGCGGTTTTTTATTTTCAACCTAGACCATCATTAGGAGATGAAATAGTGAAGAAAACAAACTTTTTATTATTGATTTTGGGAATCCTGTTGATCAATACAGCCTGTACACATTCTCAACCAACTACGAATAAAAGCACATTAACAGTATCGATTGCAGCAAGTTTGACCGATGTAATGAATGAACTAAAAACAATCTTTGAAAAAGAACATCAAAATATTTCGATTCATTTTAATGTCGGTGGATCTGGAACGCTAGCTGGACAGATTGAACAAGGTGCACCTGTCGATATGTTTATCTCTGCGTCAGAAGAAAAAATGGATCGATTAGAGAAAAAAGGATTATTGCTAGAAAGATCGCGAAAAAATCTACTCTCGAATCAATTAGTTCTCATCATGGATCCAGATTTAAAATTAGCCAATACAAGCCTAAAAAGTTTAACTTCTCCCTTGATTCAGCATATCGTAATTGGTGATCCAGACAATGTTCCTGCAGGAAAATATGCAAAACAAGTGCTAGAGCATCTTAACCTTCTGGAAAAAGTTCAACCGAAACTCGTTTATACAAAGGATGTCCGTCAAGTCCTCTCTTATGTAGAAACAGGAAATGCCGAAGCTGGGATCGTTTATTTGAGTGATACTATGAAAGATGGAAAAAGGCTAACCGTTACTGAGATCGATCCAACATGGCATGATCCAATCGTTTACCCCATTGCGATCATCAAAGAGAGTAAATTTAAGAAAGAGGCCCAGTCATTTATCGATTTTCTTTCTAGTCAACAAGGGCAAATGATTATCAAAAAATATGGATTTATCCCATTTCAGTCTTAAAAGGAGTTACTATGTTTGATCAGACTTTCTTACAACCCTTTTTCTTATCTTTTAAAATTGCATCAATCGCTACTCTCATTGATTTTATAGTAGGCACGATAATGGCTAGAATTTTGTCCATTCGACAATTTCCAGGGAAATCAATTGTTGAGTCCATTATTTTACTCCCATTAATCCTTCCTCCCACAGTGGTAGGGTTTGGGTTACTTTGGCTTTTTGGCAAAAAGGGATTGATTGGGGAATTCTTAGATCAAGTCTTACATATTCAACTGGTTTTCACTTGGTGGGGAGCTGTTCTTGCAGCAATCGTTGTTGCCTTTCCGTTGATGTATCAGAGCGCTCAAGCGGCCTTTTATCGGGTAGACCCTAAATTGGAGCAAGCGGCGAAAATACTTGGTGCGTCCAATTGGAAAGTATTTTTAACCATTACCCTGCCATTAGCATGGCCAGGACTCTTAGCTGGAATAATTCTCACTTTTGCTAGAGCATTGGGAGAGTTTGGTGCAACACTCATGTTTGCAGGATTTATTCCGGGAAAAACAGAAACAATTCCACTAGCGATATATTTCGCTGTTGAACGCGGGGATATGAAGTTGGCTGGTTTGTGGGTAATCATCATGGTCTTGGTTGGCTTCAGTTCTGTGCTATGGCTGAATTGGTGGAGTAGAAAGAAAATGAATCTTAGTTAGGAGCGAGCAGTTTTGATTCAGTTTCATATTGTAAAAAATCTATCTCAATATCGATTAGATGTCCAGTATTCATTCGAAGACGAAATCCTTGTTCTCTTTGGTCCTTCTGGCTCAGGAAAAACTACGATTCTCAGTATCATTGCTGGATTAACGAAGCCAGACGAAGGAAAGATTCTCTTCAATCAGACAACCTTCTTTGATTCTGAAAAGAAAATTAACCTTCCCGTGCAACAACGGAAGATTGGTTGTGTATTTCAGGATTATGCCCTTTTTCCCCATATGACCGTAGAGCAAAATATCCTATACGGGGTTAAGCATCAACATTTGCCTCTAGATCAAAACGAATACGAACGGTTGACATCACAACTAAAGGTGAATCATTTATTACAACGTTATCCCGCAAATCTATCTGGAGGGGAAAAGCAAAGAGTTGCACTAGCTCGTGCTTTGATCACCTCTCCCAAACTCCTCTTACTCGATGAACCCTTTTCTGCTCTTGATTATGATACTAGGGTAGAATTCCGCCAAGAACTAAAACGACTTCATCAATTATGGCAAATTCCATTTATATTAGTCACTCATGATCGGGAAGAAGCTAGAATCTTAGGGGATATTATTCTCTATCTCTATCAAGGACAAATTATAAAAGAAGAGCGGATTTAAGCAAAGGAAGAAGACGAGAAAAAGTCTTCTTTCTTTACAATCAATAATTCAATCGTCTTGCCCAACTTATACTCCTTATACTTGATCAAATCTTGGTATTGTTCATTTAACGGTTTTGTGATGTAAGGTAACCTTTGTAATGAACGAATTGAACGCTGATTTTCTTTTTGCATGAAGAGTAAAATCGTTTCTAAATATAAACGTGTAAAAGCTTCACTCAAAACCCTCTCTTTGATCAGACGATTATACCCTTTCCCCCAATAATTCCTTCCAATCCAAGTTCCCATCTCCGCTCTTCTATTTTCTTGATCCATATTGATTAAGTAGATTTCACCGATTAACTTTTCCTCTTCATTCCAAACACAGCGATGGTAAGCTTCGCCAAGTATTTCTAACCATTCGATTTTTTGCAACCATTCCTCATAGTTTTGATAGGTGTTCAATACCATATCTAGATATTGGTGGACTTCTTGTTCCCGAAGCATTTCATACAATTCTTTTGCATCTTTCCATTCAAAGGGGCGTAATTCAATCATCTGTTTCTTCATTTCTTTCCTCTTCTTCACAGTTAATTATTAAAATAATACTTTTTTTTACGTTAGTACTAACCAACTTTTGGTAATTGAAGGTCCTCTCTAAGACTATTATAAATTTAATGTGGATATGTTGCATGAAAATGGCGTATATACCGCATGGATTCACCCGCTAATGCCCAAACCCATCCTTTATTACTTGCATATGTTGAATAAATAAGGAGGGATTTTATGGCTACGAAAATTACGATTGTCGCAGTAGGGGATATCTTAATGTGGCGAAAACAGATTGCATCAGCCAAAATTCCAGGAAAGAATCAGTATTCCTTTGGTTCGATGTTTCAAGAGGTGGCTCCCTTTTTACGTAATGCAGATTTAACAATCGGCAACCTTGAAACCACCCTTTCTGGAAGAGAAAAGATTTATCAAAGGCGAAATCCGAAAACAACATATCCGATGTTTAACTGCCCGGACGAATTAGCATTGACTTTAAAGAAGGTTGGCTTTCACGTTCTAACTACGGCCAACAATCACTGCATGGATCGAGGTGTGAATGGGCTGAAACGTACATTAAATGTACTTGATCAAAATCAACTTCTTCACACTGGCACATTTCGCAATCAAAAAGAAGCCGACACCCCTCTCGTTCTCAATTTAAAAGGGATTAAAATCGCAATCTTTGCCTATACCTATGGGACGAACTATATCGCAGTTCCTAAAAGTACCCCATGGCTTGTAAACCGGATTTACCTTAAGAAAATGCAAAACGATATTGCATCTATTCGTTCCCAAGTCGATCTAGTAATCGTGTCTTTGCATTTTGGCAGGGAATTTTACCGCTATCCCAATGAGAAACAAAAAAAAATTGTCGACTTTCTCTGGAGAAATGGAGCAGATATTATTCTTGGCTCACATCCCCACGTGATTCAACCGATGATAACCAAAAAAATAAAAAGGATCGATGGGATTGAAAAACGAGTTTTTGCCATCTATTCATTAGGAAATTTTATTTCTGATCGAATGTTTAATAATATTCATGCCGATAGTGGAATAATTTTGAAATTAGTCATTCATAAGGACTCTTCGGGTAGTACTTCAATTGAAGATATTTACTATATTCCTACATGGGTGCATAAAATACCGACAAAAGGAATCCCTAAATTCCGAGTATTGCCGATAAAAAAATTCCTTCAAAACCCAGATCGATGGTTAACGAAAAATGATTTAGATACTATGAAAATGGTTTGGAGTAATACGACGAGCCATTTAAAAGGAAAAGCCAGATAAGAATAAACAAAGTTCGTAAAATTTGATAAGTTGACGAAAAAATAGAGAGAATATGAATTCCCTCCATTTTTCATTGATAAATTTTTGTTGCACTATGTCCGCTTCTTGTAGTAATTGATTAAAAAATGAACTGTTTCATTCATTTTCATTCCATGAGATCCTTTGATCAATATGGTTGTGTTCGGTTTTATTTTGGTAATGAGATTTGCGTGCATTTTTCCTTTTTCTAAAAAAGTCATGATATGACTTCGTGGAAAACCAGCTTCAATTGCACCATCAGCAATATATTTCGCTTGTTTACCAAAAGTATAAAGATAATTGAAATGATGTTTCGCTAAAAATCTTCCTACATCTTTATGCGCCTTGACTGAATAATTCCCCATCTCTAACATCGTTCCTAGTACCGCTATTTTGTTCTTATTTCCAATATCTGAGGCAACCTTTATTGCAGCTTTCATCGCATGGGGATTAGCACTATACGTATCATCAATGATTTGAATTCCTTGAGGAAGAGTAAACACATTTAATCTTCTACGAGGTTTAGTATATCCTCTTAGTCCCCGTTTGATCAACTCAGCATCGAACCCTAGATGATCTGCAACTGCGATTGCGAATAACGCATTATAAATGTTATGAATACCAAAGGTTGGAATATAAAAACGATGCTTTTTTCCCTTTAAAGATACTTCAAATTCCATTCCACTTCGGACATACTTTACATTTTTAGCTTGGTAAGTTGCTTGCTGATTAATCCCAATCGTAATGATTTTCCCAGGAAACCTTTTTGTTTGAAGTAATTGCGAATTCTTGTCATCTGCATTTAAAATCAATGTCCCCGTTTGCTTCATATGTTGAATTAATTCTGATTTTGCCCTCGCAATCCCTTCAATTTTGCCATTAAAATTACCAATATGTGCAGACCCTACATTCGTGATAATCCCGATATTCGGCTGAATGATCTGACAATGCTTTCTTATTCCACCTGAATGTAACATTCCAAACTCTAAAACAACGGCTTGGTGGTAGGGGTGAATCATTTTCAGATATTTCAATGTATTTTTATAAGTATTGGCATTCCCTTTTGTTTTAAATATTTTCCATTTTTGTTGTAAGACCGATGCTGTCATTTCTTTGGTTGTCGTTTTTCCTGCACTCCCCGTAATTCCAACTACCGGAATATTTAAGATTAGAGGTTTTGCCAATTTCTTACCCCCTTCCAATGGTCGATGAACACAAATTACCTTTTTATAATCGTAAGGTATTTTATACTATGATGAACAAAGGAAACAGGTAAGCCCAAAAAACGTCTAAAAATGCAATAAAAAAGACGCCTCAAATGAAGCGTCCTTTAAAATATTGATTATGTCTAAGAAAGTTTCCACTCTTTCCAAATTTTACCTACCAATTCAGGGTTTGGCTTCAATGTAGGTTTGCCAGGAGTCCAACCTGCAGGTGTAACTTCTGTGTAGTTCGAATTACGAACATGTTGGAAAGCCTGTATTTGACGAAGTGCCTCATCTACACGACGTCCAACAGGAGGTGTAAGAACTTCCATTGCTTGGATCACACCATCTGGGTCGATGATGAAACGCCCACGCATATCAACGCCTTCACTTTCTTTAAATACGCCATACTTACGGCCAATCTCTCCATTGTCAGAAAGCATTGGGAATTGAACGCCACCATCAACCATTTTGGAGAGTTCTTCATCATTCCACATTTTATGGACGAACATACTATCCGTACTTACAGACAGAACTTGAACTCCAAGTGCATCAAACTCTGCTTTTTTAGCAGCAACTGCTGCCACTTCAGTCGCTCAGACATAGGTAAAGTCGCCTGGATAGAAGCAAAGCATGATCCATTTACCAGCATAATCGGATAGTTTTACTTCTGTAAATTTACCTTGATAATAAGCTTTTGCAGTAAAATCAGGAGCCTTTTGCCCAACTTGAACCATTTTATTTCCTCCCTCTTTGAGATTCCTCATATAAAATTTGTAGGTTCCCATTGCGTAGTTTATTAAACCTACATTTATTTTATACATTAATTTTAACTAAATCTTACCAAAGTAAGTTTTACTGATCAACTATTTTCTGCACTTTTGACATTTTTAACTATAATTATAAATTATACTTAAAAATTCTATCTAAACAAAAATGACGCTACTCCAAAAAGTATGGTCGTCATACTTGCTGCCACTAATGAAGGAACTAACTTATAGCGGGAATACTCGATAATCGGTAAGTCTAAAATCGTACACAATGTATTTGTATTATCACTTAATGGTGAAGCAAATGCCCCAAATGTTCCACTTGAGAAGACAGCTCCTACTGCTAATAGAATGTTAGTACCAGAGGTATGAGCCAATGTTACACCTAGAGGCATCAATAATCCCCACGTTCCCCATGATGAACCGATGAAATAGGAAATAATAGCTCCAATCAAGAACAAAGCAGGGGCAATTAAATAATGAGGAATCCAACTGCCAATATGCGCAATGATGAATTTCGAAAAACCTAATGCTTCAGAAACATCAGATACTCCCCAAATGAGTGCTAGTAAGATTATCACGGACATCAATTCGTTCCCCCCCTTAACAAAATGAGTCAAGAGGTCGTTGAACTTAAACTTCTGAAACAAGAAAAAAACAATCGTTAAGATAAGAGTAATAAATAATCCTTCCAACATAACACCCAGAGCATCACTTTGAATAAACGCATCAAAAAAACTTTTTGTTTTAAAATGTCCATCCCACCAACTTAAGAACAAGGTTAATGTTAAAACAGTCGCTAAGGGTAAAATTAAATTCCAAGGTTTAATCGGAGTTTCCTTTTCGTAAGCACGATAGCAGGCATCTAATGCTTCTTCTCCTTGATCAGCTTGAGGATTTTCCCCCGTATTTACCATCTTTGTTTCTTTTGAATGTTTAAAAAAGCTATAATAGATTCCAACTAAAATCATGACAATAGAGAAAAAATTAAAAGGAATGCTTTTTACATATACTGTGTAGGGTTTATCATGTATCCCAACTTTTTCTAAAGAAAGTTGAATCACAGAGACCATATAACCTACAAACGCCGTTGCTATGGGGATCAATGCTACAACAGGATTAGAAGTTGCTTCGATTGCAAAACCTAGTTCTTGCGATGATAATTTTAATCTTTGTTTTAATGCTTTCATGATCGGAGCAATCGTAACAATGCGAAAATCTGGATCACTAAATGTTCCAATCGTCGATAGCCATGTCAGCATAAAAGCAGAACGTTTCGTTTTTACTTTTTTACTAACGAGATGAACGAATCCTTTGATTCCGCCAGTTAACTTAATCATACTCACTAGTCCAGCAAACACATATAAAAAGATGATAATTCTTATATTATTCGTTTGGACCAAATTATGTACAAGATAATATAAAAATTTTCTTAACCCACCCAGTAGACTGGGGTCCATTAAATAACTTCCTGCAAGTAGCCCGACAAACAGTCCTGGAATCACTTGCTTTGTAAAAATAGAAATAGGAATAACTAGTAAGAATGGTACCAACGCTGTCCAAGATGACATATTTTCACATCCTTATCTTCCTCATTCTTCCTAATTAGTATGGCTATAAAGAATAAAGTCTATACCCTTTCTAAGACCTTTTACAATTCTTAGGCATTCATTCCATACCAAAAATACTAAAAAAATACATTATGTACCTCAACTGATCAGTATGGAAGACTATCGACGATATCCAAGAAAAGTACGATTTGATCCTCCAAAAATAGGAGCTTTTCCCTCTACAATCGCTTATACAGGCTCTACGAATTTCGTACCATGCCGTCCGCACACAAAAAGAACCTCTCTTCAATTAAGAGAGGTTCTAATCATGGTCTAATCGACAATTAAAACATATAATTCTTTTGGCCCATGTACTCCTGTCGTTAGTACCATCTCAATATCAGATGTTCTGCTTGGTCCGGAAATGAAGTTAATGAGGGAAGGGAGACGCCCTTTCTCATCAAAAGTTCTTTTGATCATTTGCAACGCTTGAGTTAACCGAGTGACGATCTTTTCTGAAGGTAAAATCGCAACATGAACTTCTGGAAGAAGGCTCACACTTCTCCCCTTGCCACCCTCATTATATAGGACAATTGTACCTGTTTCTGACAATCCTAATTCAGTCACCGTTATGCCCATCTGGCTTTTTTCGGCATATTGAGTAAGTGTTTCGAATCCTTTGGTTGTCTCCCACTTCATATACTCTATCTTATCTTTTAACGCTTCTTCAATTCCATATTGTTCTAACCTTGGATCATCCCAGATAATTACTTTTTTTGCTTGAATCTCATCAATAATATTTATAATCTCATTTGCTACATCAGCTAAAGAAATACGTCGAACTTTTCCGGCAATCGCTTCAAGATTTTTAATGAATTGCTGGATCAATCCCTCTTGATCCATTCCTTGGTAGAGATGATCCCATGGAAATTGATCATATTTGGGAGGTGAAACATTGGAACGACGTTCACGTCCCAATCGTTTAGAAATATGATTTAAGAAACTTTCTTGATCATGATTCAATGATTTGCTCATTCTTTACCAGCATCCTTTCCCTCTTTATTCCACCAATCCCTAAAGGTTTCTTTTGCTGGTTGCGGCATATCTTTGACATCAGTCCAATTACGTAAAACAGGCAGGGCCCTATTAAAGTAACCATCCTTTGTAACCGGCTTTGTTAAAGAGTGAGCTGCTTTAGTGGCTGTCTCATAAAGAGTTTGACTTCCAGCAACCATTCCAAACACTTTCATTGCCATCCGTTCACCAAAAGAAGACCGTTTACTATCTACATAATCTTTACGATGCTCAATCAGTAACTCAGCTAATGGAATTTTTACTGGGCAAACTTCTGAACAAGCATAGCATAACGTTGAAGCAAATGGTAACTCTTTATGATCTTCCTTATCACTTAATAATGGAGATAATACCGCACCGATCGGTCCAGGATAGACACTTCCATAAGCGTGCCCGCCAATATGACGATATACTGGACATACATTTAGACAAGCCCCGCAACGGATACACTTGAGAACTTCTTGATATTTTGTTCCCAAGATACCCGAACGTCCATTATCGACAACCACAATATGCAACTCTTCTGGACCATCAATATCTTGCGGCTGTTTTGGTCCCGTTATCGCTGTTACATAACTAGTGATTTTTTGGCCCGTCGCATGGCGTGGTAATAAAGAAAGAACAACATCTAAATCCTCCCATGTGGGTACGATACGCTCCATCCCCATGATCACGATATGTGTTCGTGGAAGAGTGGTACTCATCCGAGCATTTCCCTCGTTTGTAACAAGAACAAATGAACCCGATTCTGCAATGGCAAAGTTACAACCCGTAATTCCTACTTCTGCTTTAAAATACTCTTGTCGTAACGTCTTACGGGCAAATTCGGTAAGCTCATGCGGATCAGTAGGTAATTCCTTACCTGCTACTTTTGAGAATAATTCGGCCACTTGTTCTTTATTCTTATGAATCGCAGGTACGATAATATGGGAGGGGGTTTCATTTGCTAATTGAATAATATATTCCCCTAAATCCGTTTCTACCATTCGGATTCCTTCAGCTTCTAATGCCTTATTTAAATGCATCTCTTCCGAAACCATCGACTTTGATTTTACAATCGAATGGGTATCTTTTTCTTTCACTACTTTTTTAATGTAATCGATTGCATCTTTGTCTGTACTAGCAAAATAAATCTTTCCACCTAACTTGCGAACATTATTAGCAAATTGTTCTAAATAACTATCGAGATTTTCAATCGTGTGTCTACGAATCTGACTTGCTCTTTCTTTCCATTCCTCAAGATTTCCTAATTCATCTGCTCTTGCTTTTCTTCCGTCACGAAAGCGAGCTTGGGCTTTTTGTAACGATTGCTTGAGGAATTGATCCTTCTTAGCCTTATTTACACGTTCAACTAATCTTTGGTGGGTTTCTTTACTCATTTATTCGCCAACCCCCGTTCTAATATTTCTGCAATATGCATCATTGGTATTGGTTTTCCGTTATGTCGTAACCGTCCACCAATATTCATTAGACAAGCCAGATCTGTTCCAACTAAAATTTCAGCACCTGTCTCCTCTATATGTTCCGTTTTTTCCTGAACCATTTCCTCAGAGATTTCTGGATTCTTCACGGAGAAAGTACCACCAAAACCACAGCAATCTTCTGCATTTGGTAGTGGAACAAATTTTAGTCCTTTCACAGCACGTAACATTTGCTCTGGTTGATCGACAACTCCCATACCTCGACGTGTATGACAAGCAATATGAAGTGTGACAGTGGCATTTAATTCAGCACCCACGTCGGTAATACCTAATACATCGACAAAGAACTGGGAGAATTCATACACTTTCTCAGAGAGTGAAACCGCTTTCGGATACCATTCTGGATCTCCCTCAAATAATTCCACATAATGTTTTTTTAACATGGAACTACAGGAACCAGAGAGGCCAATGATGTATTCACTATGTTCAAAAGCACGAATCATTTGCTTGGCAGCTTGCTTTGCTTCTTCCATATAACCGCTATTATAAGCAGGCTGTCCACAGCACGTTTGACCTTGTGGAAAATCCACCCCTACCCCAAAACGACGTAATAGATTTACCGCCGCTTTTCCCGCATTGGGATAAAACATATCAGTAATACAAGTTGCAAAAAGAGAAACCTTCACTTTCCTCACACCCATTCACAAGATTATATGGTCATCTGATGACCTGTTTAATTAGAAACCTCATAAAAAATTTATGAGGTTAATCATAACGCTTTCATTACTACACTTTGATTTTAGTTCACATTTCTTTTTGATTCAATAGAACTATTTAAAAATTATGAAATGAATTTATTCGGCTTCATAGAACTCTTTTAGCAAATAATCTAATACTGATCGTCTAGTTAAGATTCCGATGAATTTCCGATCATGATTGACAATAGGCAAATACGGCCAATCCACAAGTAATTCGATTCCATAGCGTAATATGGTATCATCACTTAACATCGGGACATTTTGCTTCATCGCATCATGGACGAATTTACGACGAAAATCAAGATAATATGGGACTTTCTCCATCCTAGCGTATTCAAGGATTTCCGATTTACTGATAACCCCTTCTACTTCATCCGCCTCATTTAGAACAGGGACAGAAGACCAACCAGATTCCATCAATTTACTTAAAGCCTTTTCTAAATTCCATGTTGATCTTACAGTAATCACATTCTGAAAAGGTATAATAAGTGAACCAATCTCCTTAGACATAATTTGATCCCGAAATTGATCCAATTGTTGCATAACACATCTCTCCCTAATGAACAATTTTTGCTTCGCAAAATTTGTTCAGAAAGTCTGAAGTCAAAAGTTAGATTTGATAAAGCCGAACTTATTCATATGGAGTTTTAACTCCATATGAAAGCGTTTCCCAACATTTTAAATGTACCATAATTGGAATTATTGTCAATCATAGACAACCTCTTTTTATACATGAAACGATCTTTCCCATCGAACACTAGAAAAAACGAAAGGAGGCTTAAATAGATGGGAGAAGAAAAACATAAAACACCTCAGAAACTTCGAGTCAATGCAGATCAAAAAGGTCTTTATGAAGAAATGCAAATGGCAAAAGAAAATGCTGAACAGTTTCAACCGAATAAAAAAACGAGATAATGAACAAGATATACTTCAAAAAAGCAGACGACATTTTTCATATCGTCTGCTTTTTTTAAATACTGTACCACGGGTCTACATTTGCTTCTTCTTCATTCTCCAAAACATAAACACCACCAACCTCAACATGGCAAAACAAATCCTCGTTCAAGCCTGTTATCGAATAAAGCTTCATCTCTAAAATATCAAGGGTAAGTGCTGCATTATGGATACGTTCAATTCGTTGTTGTGAAATATTAAAATCTGGATGAATCGGCATTTGGTCAGACATTCTTAATATTTTCAATGTTAGATAATAACGAACATACTTTTTGGGATGAAACCGATCATCTAACTGTAGATCTTTCATTAAAATCATTTTTATTTTTGGAATGGCCTTTTTAAATTCGGATAAATTCCTGGTTGAAAATTGAACAAATATATCAATCGCTAATTTTTCTTCCATCCCCATCACTTTCCATTCATGAATTAAAGTTTATCATTTCAAAATAGAACTCGTCTTAATTATATAGAATAGACTCATTCGATTCTATAGTCTATGGTAGAGAGAAAAAGTTTAATGTCTTAAATGAAATGGGATCGTTGTAACGACCACGTTCTTTTTATGCAACAAAACGGTCCTCAAAACAACTGCTGTTTGGTTATGCAATAATGTATGCCACCATTTTCTTACAATAAATTGCGGTATTAATATCGTAATAAACATGTTATCACTTGACTTTTCCAAATTATCAATATATTTCATTAAAGGAGGAATCAATGTTCGATATGGTGAACGTAAAATGACTAGAGGAACATTTGGAATCCGAGAATTCCATTTTTCTCTCATTCGTGATGCTTGTTCATCATCAAACGCTACCGTAACCGCAACCACATCATCTGAAATACTTTTCGCATATGATACCGATTGAGCAACAACCTTACTTACCCCCGAAATAGGGATAATCACTTTCGATGTCATTTCACTGATTTGAATCGGTTGCTCCAGTCGTAGCTCATTGGAAACATCATTATAATGATCTTTGATGCGATAAAAAATTAAGACAACAATAGGTATGGCTAAAGTAACCATCCAAGCACCTTCAGTAAACTTGGCAACAATTGTCACGATGGTCACAATTCCTGTAAATAAGGTCCCAATACCATTGACCATCGTCTTAGATAACCATTTATTTCCTTTTTCTTGTATAAACGACTTGACCATTCCAGCCTGAGCAATCGTGAAAGATAAAAATACTCCTACTGCATAGAGAGGAATCAAAGCATGACTATCACCATGGAAGGCAATAATCAATATGATTGCCATCACACTTAATAAAATAATCCCATTTGAGAACACAAGACGGTCTCCTCGTGCTGTTAAGTTTCTTGGTAAGAACCCATCCTTCGCAATAATGGAAGTGAGTTGGGGGAAACCGGCAAAACTTGTATTCGCTGCAAGGAAAAGGATGAACATCGTTACAATTTGTATGAAATAATAGAGTATTCCTCTTCCAAAAATATGTTCTGCAATTTGGGAAACAACAGTTTCATGCTCTTTCGGTGTAATTCCATATCCATAAGCAAGAATCGTAATCCCAAAAAACATTGTTGCTAAAATGACTGACATCCAAATCATTGTTTTCGCTGCGTTTTTGGGAGATGGTGACCGAAAGGCGGGAACTCCATTACTAATTGCTTCTACTCCTGTCATTGCCGAACATCCCGAAGCAAATGCTCGTAAAAAAAGTAATAAAATCGCCCCACTACCTATTAGAGAATTCCCATGATGAATTGCTGTTTGCGGATAACCGTGCCATCCATCATGCCAGAGTTGATATCCCCCAAATAAAATCATCAGCAATACTGAACCAATAAATAAATAAGTTGGATAAGCAAATACGGTGGCTGATTCACGAATTCCTCTCAAGTTGAGAACCATAAGGATCACTACAAGTAAAACAGATAATAGAACTCTCCAAGGAATAAAAAATGGAAAAGCAGAAGTGATTGCCGCCACCCCTGAAGTCACGCTTACTGCGACAGTCAAAATATAGTCAATCATCAATGCTGCCCCAGCAATTAAGCTATAATTAATGTTTAAATGTTCTTTTGCTACAAGATACGCTCCACCACCTGAAGGAAAAGTAAAAATAATCTGGCGATAGGAAATCGTAATAATTAACAGTAAAAATAAAATGATCAGCGAGATCGGTAAGGAATAAGCAAATGCTCCTGTTCCAATCAAAGCCAATACGAGTAAAATCTCCTCAGTTGCATAGGCTACTGAAGATAAGGCATCCGATGAAAAAACCGCTAATGCCTTCCATTTGGGTAATTTTTCATGAGATAGTTGTTTTGTCCGTAATGGTGAACCTATAAGCAACCTTTTTAATTGATTTGTCGACATAGAATCCTCATTCCTGCCTTTTTTTGAAAATTAAAGTCCATAAAAGAAAAAACACGAGAATGGTTTTCTCGTGGTATCAGTTTAACGTCTACACGATAAACACCTCTCTATATCGCTTACGAGGTTAGCTGACGGATTCGGACGTAGAGAAGGAACGCCCTACCTATGAATCATTCATAGGATTCACCCCAGATACGATGGTTCCCCCGCTCCATAAAGGATTAAGCAGTTAATAACATTCTTAAGTTGTATGAGATGTATCATACTCCTCATCTATCCTTTTGTAAAATAGAAACGTTTTTTAAAAGTAGCCTAATTTACCTTGTATTTGGCATGAAAATTGATAATATATTCGCTTTTCGCTTGAAATATCATCATTTCACTTGTTATCAATCATCTTTATATCTTTGTTCTTTCCACGGATCACCATACATATTGTATCCTGCTCGTTCCCAAAAACCCGGTTTATCCTCTTTCATGAGCTCGATTCCTCTCACCCATTTTGCGCTTTTCCAGAAATAGAGGTGTGGAATCACTAAACGTAAAGGCCAACCATGATTGTCAAAGGCTCACCGTTATGATAGGTTGCAAATAAGTTCTCACTTCTCATGAAGTTTTTGATTGGAAGATTGGTAATCAAAAAGATAGGTTTATATATTCCATAGCAGTTCCGTTGTCTGTGTATTTCTTTTGAATAAAAAAAAATAGTAAGAAATACACTCCCAAAAGTCGCTGCTTATGGAATATATAAACCCACTATCTCCGAATCACTCGGCTTCAATACTACCATCCACGGCTTGCTCCGCCTCCACCGGATGATCCACCGCCACCTCCACGTGGACCGCCACCACCGAATCGACCACCGCCTCCTCTTGCAACTAGCGATAGAATCGTAAAGGTGAAAAAGCCGCCGAAGAAGATAAAATCAATAAGGATAAAGACAAAAATAATAAGAGCCCACACAAGTTCGGAAAGACTAAATGATTTTTTTGCTGGAGTATCAGGTGGTCTATTTTGAACCAATTGATCTGAGTTTAAATGATACTCTTTAGCCACCTCATTATACAGAGCCTTATAGACCCCCATCACAGCTAAGTCTGGTTGATTATTTTTCAAATATGGAACAGCGAAATCATCCAAGATTCGTCCTGCTTTCCCGTCAGGAATTGCTCCTTCAAGACCATAGCCAACTTCGATTCTCATCTTATGGTCATTCATTGCAATAACAAATAACACACCATTATTTAATTTTTTATCACCTAACTGGTAGGTACGAAAAGCGGTGGTTGCATATTCTTCAATTGGTATACCATTTGTCGTATCAACCGTTAAAACTGCAATTTGCGCTTTTGTGGCATCATCTAATCTTCTTCCTAGATCAATCAATTCAGCCTTTTGATCAGGAGTTAAGACATGCGCAAAATCCTGAACATATATATCTCCAATAGGTTTTGGAATCTCAATTTGAGCAAAACTAATGGATTGAAATAAAACCGTGATAGCAAAGAGAAGAAAAAAGATTCCTCTTAACCTCTTTTTCATTTCGATTGACTCCCAAAATCAACAGATGGTGCCTTTTGGGCATTCTCATCCGCTTGGAAATATTCCTTTGGCTCAAAACCAAATAGACGAGCGACAATCACTCCAGGGAACCTTTTGATCTGTTGATTATAGGTTTGTACCGCAGTATTGTAATCTCTTCTTGCGGTTGCAATTCGATTCTCCGTACCTGCCAATTCATCCATTAATTGCGTAAATTGTCGATCCGCTTTTAAATTCGGATACCGTTCGACAACAACTATTAATCGACTTAAAGCTGAGTTCAACTCTGTATTCGCATTCGCCATTTCTAAAGGTGTTCTGGCTCCTGCTAAACGAGCCCTTGCATCGGCAATCCCTTGCAAAACCTCTTTCTCATGAGCGGCATAACCCTTGACGGTATTGACCAGATTCGGAATTAAATCCATTCTTCTTTGTAATTGGGTTTGAATTTGGGCAAAAGATTGATTTACCGCTTCTTCTTGTGAAACAAAGCTATTATAGCTACCTATCATTGAAAAAGCGAGTATTGCAAAAATAGCAACAATAACAATTAAAATAATGGTTCCTTTTTTCATGAGATTCTCCTTTCACTCCCTTTTAATTTATATTATACCTCTTTTATTAAGATATAACGAGAAAACAAAGCGATTAGCGTCAGCGTAAAAAAAGGGCAAGGGTTTTTTAAGTAAATCCCCTGCCATATCCTAAATTCTATTTATTTCATCCCGTGTTTTCCATAATGTTTCGCAATTTGTACAAGAGAGCGAACCATCACACCAGTAGCTCCTTTTGGAGTAGTCGGTGTTTCCTTAGATGTAAAAGCTGTACCCGCAATATCTAAATGAATCCAAGGAGTATCCTCTGCAAAAGCATCTAAGAATAGTGCAGCAGTAATACTGCCTGCATTTCTTCCCCCAGTATTTTTCAAATCAGCAATTTGGCTTTTAATTTGTTCTTTATATTCATCAAAAGTAGGTAACTGCCAAATTTTTTCGCCTGCTTTTTTCGCTGATTTCTTAAAGTCTTCAAGGAAAGCAGGATCATTTGTAAAAGCCCCTGTAGTTACCGTACCTAGCGCTACAAGAATCGCTCCTGTTAAAGTGGCTAGATCAATAATTCTTGTTGCTCCTAGCTTTTTTGCATAGGTAATTCCATCTGCTAAAATTAGACGACCTTCTGCATCTGTATTTAAAACTTCAATCGTTTTTCCACTCATCGTACGGATGACATCTCCAGGCTTATAGGCCTTGCCAGATGGTAAATTCTCAGTAGAAGGAATGACGGCAACAATATTTACTTTTGGACGTAATCGCCCGATCGCTTCCATCGCTCCAAGAACGGCTGCTCCTCCTGCCATATCTGTTTTCATTTCATCCATATTCGCTGCAGGTTTTAGCGAAATTCCACCACTATCAAAAGTTAAACCTTTTCCGACAAAACCTAAAACTTCATCCCACTTTTCTCGACCACGATATTTGATCACGATCATTTTTGGCGGTTGATCACTTCCTTGGGCCACTGCCAAAAGTCCGCCCATTCCTAAACGCTCCATCTCTTCTTTACCGAGGACTTCATATTCCATCCCATAACGGCGAGCAATTTCTACTGCTTTTTCTGCCATCTTTGTCGGCGTCATCAGATTACCAGGGGAATTGACTAAATCCCTTGCAAGATTGGTTCCTAATCCATAAGCAGTTCCACATTCAATTCCATACTCTAATTCTTCCGATACTTGATCTGCCATCAGCTGGATGAATTCGATTTGGTGATGCTCTTCTTTTTCTGAACGATACCCTTCAAAATGATAAGCAGCCAAAACAGCCCCTTCCGCAAATGAATGAGTCACATGGTGTTCATGAACATTAGGATGATTGATACCAAAAGGACAAGAAGCGATTCGTTTTGCTTTCACTTTGATTCCTTGTTTTACAGCAATAGCAGCTACTTCCCTAATCAGATCTTGATCGAATTGGTCATAATTTCCTAAACCAATTACTAAAACCCGAGAGGCAGGAATTTTACCAAACGTATGAATAAGAACAGTTTCTTTTGCCTTTCCCGTAATATCCCCTTGCTGAATTAAATCCGAAATCGCACCATCAAGAACTTGATCTAACTCTGCTAACTTACCCTGTGGTTTTTTTTCATTGAGATAATGACCAAATACCAACAAATCTGCTTTAATCTCTGCAACATTTAGATTCGTAAATTCGATTTTCATGACAACACCTCCAAAAAAATGGATATGGAATATTGTACTTTTTTTTCACTGAATTGAAAATTATTTCGGTTGGCTAAAGTTTTTCCTGTTTCAAATGTAATTGAATCTTAGGAAAATCGATTTTTGTGACTTCATCGATGGAGATCCTTCTTTCTTGAGGTAGAACAGCTAATGCTTTTTCAATAAAGTTGATCACAGGCTCTAAGTCAAGATCCCAATATTCAGGACGATAAGGTTGTAAGTATTGATAAGCAGATTGAAAAAGGGCTCTCGAACCGTAAATATTTCCGTTTTCGAAATGATAAACGGCAACAGCCACTTGTAATAATCCTTGTAGAAACTTGTTTTGCCGATCTGTTAACCAAATTTCTTCAAGTAGGTCATGGCATTCGTAATATTCCCCTTCGTTAAATTTCTCAAAAAACAAATAATATTCCTCAGGATATTTTCTGAACATCATTTCACCCCTGACTAAAGAATACTTTTATCATAACAAAGGAAAACACAAATTGCACGATTTCGAATACAATCAAAAAAGGCAAGGATATTTACTCCTTGCCCGTAAATCATTTTATTTTATTGCATCAACTGGTTCTGCACGGTTATATTCTTTCATAACCTCTTCTGTTAAAGTCCCATCGCCTTTTTTAATCACATAAACATCAACTTCTCTTTTTCCCCATTCTTGATAAACATCTTGAATAGTTTCAAAATAAAGGTCTAATTTGTTCCCTTTTATCGCCGAACCTTTATCGGCAACAACACCGTAGCCATATCCTGGAATATAAAGGACGGTTCCTATTGGGAAAACGTTTAAGTCAGCGGCGATCGTAGAATAATTCCCTCTTATGACTCGAACTCCGGAATAAGTAATACCATATTGAGGGTGAGATTTATCTTTACCTGTTGATTCCTTTCCAGCTGTATAACCTGTCGCTACCACATGTACCTTTTCATATTTGGAAAGATCAAAGATAGGTTGACTTTTCGTTTCATTACTTTTGGCTTTTATAGGTTCTTTTTGTTCTTTACTCAACAGTTTTCCTAAGAAGGGTAATTGATGATCTTCAAGGAAAAAATGAAACATCTCATTCATAAAATCATGATTCACGTGATTGTTTTGATTCCTATTTTCTATTTGTTTTGGAATCATTGTAAACCCCATCAATTGGATGGATATTACAACCAGCAAGAAGAGTAATGATAATTTAGCTGGTTGTTTATTTTTGGTAGACATTGATCTACCTCCTCTCTAAAGTTCATCTTTTCCGACAAAAAAATTTTTATACCTACTTTAGAGAGAACTTCTTAGATTTTTGCATGAACTTGGAAATTATCTCTTGCTAATTTTACCGATTCGACCTGACAAAAATAAATCTTGTCCTTTTTATACTAAATACCTAGTGTTTATATTGTAAAACGGTTTATCTTTGTTTAAAATGAGAATGAGTTACCATGAAAAAGGAGGATCGCTAATGAATCTGAATCCACATGCAACTAAAACAACGAATTCCCCAAATCGTCCAACTCAATACATCAACTTTATTTTCTTCAAGGTAGACCCTGCTTTTCGCAGATTGAGCAAAGATGAACAAAAAAGAAGGAAAGATGAATTCCAACAAGTAGTGAAAGAATATATGAATCATTCCGATCTCATGCTTCTTTATTATTCCCTTGTTGGTATTCGAGCAGATGTTGATTTTATGCTTTGGAGAATCACTAACCGCTTAGAACTTTTTCAAGAAATGACTACTAAGTTATTACATACTGGTTTAGGTCAATATTTAACAGTTACCTATTCCTATCTATCGATTTCAAAAAGAAGTATGTACGTAGATAAAATTGAGCCTGAACATCAAAACTCGCGAGCTTTCATCATACCCGGAAAATACAAATATCTCTTCGTCTACCCTTTTGTAAAAACAAGGGATTGGTACCATTTAACATTCGCAACTCGTCAAGGGATGATGGATGAACATATTCAAATTGGAAACAAATATCCCTCTGTGAAATTAAATACGACTTATTCGTTTGGGATTGACGATCAAGAATTTGTTGTCGCTTTTGAGACGGATGAACCAAAAGATTTTCTCGATCTCGTTCAAGAATTAAGAGAAACGGAAGCAAGCCGATATACCTTACGAGATACTCCGATGTATACCTGTATTCGTAAAAATGATATTGATGAATTACTTGAAACGATCTAACAGCAAAAAAGTCCCAAATAACTTGGGACTTCCTTCATTATATATATTTCTCTTTACAATCATTTATATCTCTTCTTCTACTCCCAACCCATCGCATGCAGGACAAGTTTCCGTTCCACCAACCATGACAACATGATACCCCTGACCATCACATAGTCCACAAACATGTTCTGTTTCTTGGACCATCTTCTATACCCCTTTCACCCTTATTTGTATAATATATCAATTATTCAGGAGATTATTAATATTCGTTTTGCAATTGGATTGACCGAATTGTCTCGTGTTCTTAATAAACAAAAAAGCCGAGGAATCTCGGCTTTGAATGGATCAAATCAAATCGATCAAATTATCCTAAAAATTTTCCTTTTTTAAAGACTAGCGGCAAGCCACCAATGGAATATAAATATCGATTATCTATCAATTGCTTCATTAATGAAGCGGTCATTCCTTTTATCTTCCATCTTCCTACTGTTCCAATCGCTTCTCTGCGACCTAAAGAAGCAACGGTTCCACGGTATTGAAATTTAAAAGGTTTCAACTTCATTTCACCATTGCGAATAAGAGAAACGATCTGTTTGGCTACATATTCACCTTCTTGAACAGCGATTTGCGCAGTTGGAGGATAGGGTTTTACGTTTTCATCAAATACAATGGAACTGTCGCCGATAATAAATATATCTTTATACCCAGGTGCTCTTAAATAAGGATCCACCTTTGCTCGAGAACGGATCGTTTCAATTCCAAGGTTATCAATGATTTTGTTTCCACGTACACCACCTGTCCATACTACTGTTCCCGATTTTATTTGTTCTCCATTTGCTAAAGTAACCCCTTCAGCTGTAACTTCCTTAATTGGCGTGTTGGTTCGAATTTCCACGCCTTTACCCTTTAGAACTTCCATTGCATGTTCAACAAGATTGGGTTCAAATCCAGGTAAGACGGTAGGAGCAGCTTCAATATTAATAATACGAACGACCTCAGGGTTTACATCAAATTCTTTGCAAAGTTCTGGTACCCGATCAGCAAGTTCCCCTACAAATTCTATACCTGTAAAACCTGCTCCCCCAACAATAAAGGTTAAATACTCTGAATGATCTGGTTCTGCTTTGTATTTAGCAAACATATATTCGATATGTTCGCGAATTAAACGGACGGAATTAACACTACGAATGACAAAAGCATGCTCTTTTAAACCTTTGATACCAAAGGTTTCTATGTCACTTCCTAAGGCAATGACCAATACGTCATAAACTAATATCTGTCCATCTTTTAATTTGACACTTTTATTTTCAAGAGATATTTCGACTACTTCTTGTTGAATTCGATTGATTTTTTCGCGGTCAATTAAATCATCTAATTCAATTTTCACTCTATTGGTAGGTAATGTTCCTGCGGCTGGAGCATGCAAATGAGTGGTAATATAGTGATAACTGTGCTTATTTACGATTGTGATTTCTGCTTCATTGTAATCTAATTCCTTTTGTAGTTGCAGTGCAGTCATCAAACCACCATATCCTGCTCCCAAAATTAAAACCTTCACATTCTCACTCCCTATTTTTTAACAATATCTTTTCCTTTCGAAACAACTTTCACTAAAAAACAAAAATATTTTGTTACAATAAATAAAGAAAAAAGACATACTATGATAAGTTTATTGACAACGTAATAATGTTGTTAATTATCTATACTTATCATACCATGTCAAAACATCGATGAGAATCATAAAAAATTATAATATAATTCCCAAATTTATAATGTATCAATCATGGTTTTTTCGCCTAATACCAAATCAGAAAGTTTCATTCCGTCTAAAACAGTGGCCATTGTTGTGCGAAGCTTTTCCCAGACAATTTTGGTAGAACAATCCTCATTTTTATCACAACAATTGCCATCGTTATCTTCCATGCAATCAACGATATTCATCGTTCCCTCTAACACACGAACAATATTACCAACCACAATTTTTTCTGGAGAGTCTACTAACCGATATCCTCCTTTTGGACCGCGGACGCTTTTCACTAATCCCGCTTTACGAAGGTCAACAAAGATCTGTTCTAAAAAAGCCTCAGGGATTTTTTCATCTGCTGCAATTTGCCTTAATGGGATCGGCTGATTATTTTTTGGTTTTGCTAAATAGACCATTGCTCGAAGCCCATAATGGCCACGTGAAGAAAGCTTCATCTGGTCTCCCCCTTAGCAACTACACTTTTTATCTTTACAATGAAAAGAATTTTGGTATTTTTATTGTATTAATGCTCTGAGGTTATGTCAAATAGAGCGAATTGTGTTTTTTTTATTATTTTTCAGAATTTCTATCTTTAAAATCACTCTTCCTCAGTTTATAATGAACATGGGACATGTTAAAATCATGCAAAGGTGGGAGGCAGAAACATGGTACATGATGAAAAGGTTTACGACATTACAGTTATAGGTGGCGGTCCTGCAGGATTATTTGCTACATTCTATGCAGGAATGCGAGGAGCAAGTGTAAAGTTAATTGAGGCAATGCCACAACTTGGGGGACAACTTACTGCATTGTATCCAGAGAAATATATTTACGATGTAGCTGGTTTCCCCAAAGTTCTAGCAAGCGAATTGGTAAAACGCGTTGAAGAACAAGCAATGCAATTCAATCCTACTGTTTGCCTAGATGAAAAAGTAGAAAATGTCGAGAAAAATGGTGATGGTATTTTCGTTTTAACAACAAGTAAAGGTACACACTTATCCAAAGCTGTCATTATCACAGCTGGTATCGGTGCTTTTGAACCTCGTCGTCTCGATGTTGAAGGAGCCGAAAAATACGAAAAAACCAACCTACACTACTTTGTAAGTGATATGGAAGTATTTAGAGACCGTCGTGTTCTTGTCTTTGGTGGCGGAGACTCTGCTGTTGACTGGGCATTAATGTTGGAAAACATTGCAAAAGAGGTAACCATTATCCATCGTCGTGATAAGTTCCGTGCTCATGAACATAGCGTTGAAAAATTATATGCTTCAAAAGTAAATGTGATTGTTCCTCGTGTGATTACTAAACTCGAAGGTAATGAAAAGATCGAGCGTGTAACCATCGCTACTCCTAAAGGCGAAGAAGAACAAGTTATTGAAATTGATGACTTGATCGTCAATTTTGGATTTGTTTCCTCTCTTGGACCCATTGCAAACTGGGGTCTTGAAATCAAAAACGGTGCAATCGTTGTTGATTCGACAATGAAGACGAACATCGATGGCATTTATGCTGCTGGTGATATCGCTACTTACGAAGGAAAAATCAAGTTAATCGCTGCAGGTTTTGGCGAGGCACCAACAGCGGTAAATAACGCGAAACACTATATTAACCCTGAAGAGCGTATTCAGCCTGTTCATAAACATTAATACCGAATTGAGCACTTATCAAATGCGAAACCACTCCATCTGGAGTGGTTTTTTATTTTATTTTTCTGTATAAATTGTCTCTTCATACTACAAAATAAATTTATAAATACTTTAAGGATACGAGGTGTAAAAAATGTTGAAAAGTATATTGTATTGGACCTATATCCTCCTGATCATCATCGCAACCTTCTTCTTCCCAATTGCCATTCTTTTAGGAAACCTTCCACTGGGCCGAGTCGATGCCATCATTGGCGCAATCTTATCATTTATTTTTATGGCTAGTTATACTCTTTATAGCTTTCAATTAGAACGTACAAATTAGGTGATCAAAAATGGGGTATCTTTGTCCTGTTTGTAATGCCTTAACGATACTTGAGGCCACTTGTCCAGATTGTAATCACTTACTAGATGATCATGGACGACTTGATGATATTTGGGAACCTTATGCGCCCTATCGTGAATATGAGGATATGAAGTTAACCAATGGGTATCCCGATGATTTTAAAAATCATCTTTGTATCCATATTGCTTCTTGTCCTAATTGTAAGCGTAATTTGTATATACCCGTTCAAGAACAGTTTTTTTCTTAGGTTGCGAATGTGTAATCATTCGCTTCTTTTTTGTTAGATTAAGCCATGGAAATACGGGTATCATACGCCATTTTCGACTCAAAAATCGTATAAAGTCTAGGATTTTTACGAAAATTTTTCTTATCTTTTTCCTTCTTTAACAACTCATTATGAATTCGATCTAATCGATGACTTAATTCTAAAACTAGAGGATGTTGAAATCCCAATACTTTACCCTTTTCTTCCATTTCTTTTCTTACCTCTTCAAATTCCTTTATCAAATCTCGTTTCATTTACATATACCCCTCTCATTTCCTTCCATTCATTATTTACTGATTACCATAAGCTTACAATATTTCAGTTTAAAAATCAAACGTTTGTTCTCAGAATATTTGTTCTATTCATTGATAAAAATCCAAGATTCAGTTTCCTTTATTCATTTTAAAGGTAAGATGATTTATAATGGAAGAAGATTGTGATTTTTTTCTTTCCTTTTAGGAAAACTAGATAATTTGGGAGTGAAAATAATGCCCATCATGACTCATAATGATTTACAAGACATTCAAATAAAAGTTGAAAACAAAGAACGATTAACATTTGAAGATGGGGTTCGTCTATTAAAATCGAATAATCTATTTGCGATCGGTCAGATGGCCGATCTAGTGAGAAAACGAAAGAATGGTGATTATGTCTCGTTTATTGTCAATACACACCTGAATTACACCAATGTCTGCTTTTTAGGATGTAAATTATGTGCGTTTGGACTTAAACCTGATCATCCAAATGCTTACACCTTATCATTAGAAACAATTGAGGAAAAAGTAAAAGGACTATCAGAAAAAGGATTTTCTGAAATTCATATCGTCGGTGGAGTCAATCCAAAACTTCCCTTTGAATACTATGAAGAAATGATTCATATTATCAAAAAACATAATCCAAACATTCACGTTCAAGCCTTTACTGCTGTCGAAATTGATTATATTGCAAGAATAGCGAATCTTTCAGTAGAAGAAACGATTACACGTTTACAAGCGGCTGGTCTAGGATCGATTCTAGGTGGTGGAGCAGAGATTTTCGATCCAGAAATCCGCGCGATTATCTCTGGACATAAGACCAATGCTGACCGTTGGTTTATGATTCACGAAATTACACATCGACTTGGAATGAAATCAAATGCTTCAATCATCTATGGACATATTGAAAAACCTGAACATATCATCGATCATTTAATCCGTTTACGCGAGTTACAGGACAAAACCAATGGTTTTAATGCCTTTTTTGGCTTTGCTTTTCATCCTGATAATACGCCATTAGCAAGGGAGTATAATCTTCAAGGAGAAACAACTGGAATCTATGATTTAAAAATGATGGCTGTTGCTAGATTAATGTTGGATAACTTCCCGCATATTCGTGCTTTTTGGATGGGCATCGGACAAAAACTTGCACAGGTTTCTCTACATTTTGGTGTAGATGATTTAGATGGAACAGTGATGGAGGAACAAATTATCCATTCTGCTGGTTCAGAATCTACTCATTTTGTACCGAAGAACTCCTTCATCAAAATGATTAAAGATGCTGGTCGAATTCCTGTTGAACGGGACACCTTATATAACACGATTAAAATTTATGACTAGATAAGATTGAAAATTCATTTTACTTATGGGGAGGAAACTGGAATGAGTCTAATAATCGCAAATGATCCCACATTGGCGCCTATTGTTGAAAAAGTTAGAAATGGAGAACGATTAACCCTTGAAGATGGATTGAAGCTATACGAATCACCTGATTTACTGACCATCGGCCAATTGGCCAATGAAGTGAATCAGAAGAAAAATGGGGATTACGTCTACTTTACGCAAAATATGTATATTAATCCTACGAATGTTTGTGAAGCTCATTGTAAGTTCTGTGGTTTCCGTCGTGACCCTGGTGAAGAAGGGGCTTATACCATGGGTATGGAAGATCTTCTGCGATATGTAGAAGAGCGTTTTAATCCAAATATCCGTGAATTTCATATCACAGGTGGCCACAATCATACGGTTGGTTTTGACTATTATGTAGATATTGTTAAGACTTTAAAAAAACATTATCCTGATGTCACGATAAAAGCCTATACTGCTGCTGAAATCGTCTTTTTCTCGGAAAAAACAGGCAAGTCGATTGAAGAAATTCTGAACATCTTAATTGACGCAGGACTTCAAACCATGCCAGGTGGCGGTGCCGAGATTCTCTCTGAACGTTACCGCCTGCTGATGAGCCCAGAAAAGGCAACCACCCAACAATGGCTAGATGTTCATGAAGCCGCTCATCGTTTAGGACTAAAAACTCACGCAACCATGCTTTATGGTTCCATTGAAACACTAGAAGAACGTTTAATGCATATGATTCATGTTCGCGAATTACAAGATAAGACAAATGGATTCTATGTCTTTATCCCTCTTGCCGTTCAACCGAAAAAAGCGACAGCTTCGATTAAAATGAGAACCTCTGCGTTCGATGATCTGAAGACGATCGCAATTAGTCGCTTAATGTTGGATAATGTGGATCATATTAAGGCCTATTTCATCAACATTGGAACCCAATTAACTCAGTTAGCCTTAACCTTTGGCGCTTCCGATGTTCACGGTACCCTTGTGGAAGAACGAATTAGCCATGCTGCTGGTGCATTGACTCAAGTTGGCTTAACCCGTGATGAATTAGTGTGGCTAATCAAAGGTGCCAATAAAATTCCCGTTGAAAGGGATACCTTCTATAATAAGATTAAAATATATGAGTAACAACAAAAACCTCCTTTTCTACTTTAGAAAGGGAGGTTTTTTATTTATGGTCGTTTATCATGCTCTGTTAAACATTGAGTTATTCCTCTTCTTTTAAAATTTGATCCCAAAAATCCTCGAATTGATTCTTTTCTTTCAGTTTTTCTTCTATATTCAATAATAATTCCTCAGGACTATCCGCATCTACGAATTCCCCTTCGACTAAGGCAAAGGGACGTAATAAACATTGACTGCAATGACCTAAGCAACCATATTCCATTACTTCAAGATCAGGATCTTCTTCTAATTTCTCTTTTACTTGCTCAGTTCCCCAAGAATAGTTGCTTCGGCAAAATTCAATCAAGAGTTTCATTGCATTTTTTCATCCTTTGGCTGAATTCCAAGTTGATCTAATTTCTTAAAGATTTTCTTTAGGTTCGGATTACCCTCTGTGACGATCTCATCTTCAATCACAACAACAGGATACCATAAATCCTCAAGCATGATTCTTCTCGCAAACGCCTTTTCTTCTTCATTATTTGGCTTTTGAAAATCGATATAGGTTACTTTGATTTGCTCACCATATTTCCGATCAAATAAGGATTGTAACCAAGAGGCTGTCTCTTCACTTGAAGGAGCTTTAATACAACTCGCACAAATGATTCCCGTCCCATAGACAAGAACTTCAAGTTTTCCATCTTCTGTTTTACGCATAAAAACCCCTCTTTTTAACGATATCTTTACCTTTAAGTTATATAATAATAATCCTCGAATGAAAAGTACTGAAGTTTTGCTAAGTATAGTATTTACTCTCTAGTATGAATACCATTCATATGCTACAATGTGAGAGAAAAATACACTTAAGCGAAAGGAGAATCAACGTGGATCTATTTGATGAAGTACAAGAAGTGATTGATAAGTTACGTCCCTATCTTCAAAGAGATGGTGGCGATGTTGAACTTATAGATGTTGAAGATGGTATTGTAAAAGTTCGCTTAAAAGGTGCATGTGGTACTTGTATGAGTGCAACATTAACATTAAAAATGGGGATTGAACGAGCATTACTTGAAGAACTTCCTGGAAAGATTAAAGAAGTTCAGCAGGTTTAACACAACGATCGTCTCTAAATAAAAAAAATAGGTTTGTATATTCCAACGCACTCTGTTGTCCGCCACTTTCTTTTAATAACGATTAGGTGAGAAATGGCTACAATAATCGCTGCTTATGGAATATACAAACCTTTAAGCTTACTTGAATATTTATTAATTATGACGGTTTCTCATCGAATACTGTCTTACCATATGATTATATATCGAATTTAACATTATCTTTCCAAACCTCTGAATTAACCATATGCTTTGGTCGGTTTCCTAATAATGCGTCCCTTAGTCCTTCCGCAGCCATGATTGCCATTTTCTTCCTTGTTACAATACTTGCGCTGCCAATATGGGGTAAGGCCACCACATTTTCTAACTGTAATAACGGATGATCTTTTGGCACTGGTTCATGGTGAAACACATCAAGCCCTGCTGCCCAAATCTTCTTGTTTACGAGTGCCTGATATAGAGCATCTTCATCTACGGTTGCTCCCCTTGATGCATTAATCAAGATACTTGTTGGCTTCATGAATCCTAATTCCCGTTCCCCAATTAAATTCCTTGTCTCAGGAGTCAAAGGAGTAAGCAGTACAACAAAATCTGATTCCCTTAATAAATCATCCAAAGAGCGATATTCTGCACCTAGACGTTCTTCTATTTCAGGTCTGCGATTCCGATTATGATAAAGGATCTTCATATCAAAACCTGTCGTTCTCTTAGCCAAAGCCTCACCAATCCGTCCCATTCCGATAATCCCAATGGTTGCACCATAAATATCCTGCCCTGCCATAAGCATTGGACCCCAACTTTCCCATTTTCCTTCAAGTAAATATCGGTTTGCTTCGGTGATTCTTCTTGCTGTTGCCATTAATAAAGCAAATGTCAAATCTGCAGTGGTATCACTTAATACACCGGGAGTATAGGTTAAGCTAATTCCTTTTTCAGTTAATCGAGAAACATCAATATTATCATACCCTACTGCCATAATGGATACAGCCTTGAGGTTAGAAGCATAATCTAGAAGTTCTTGATCAATTTTTTCAGTGAGCATAACATATAATCCATCTACATTTCTTACTTCTTTTAAAAGAATTTCTCTTGGAACAGGTCTATCTTCCTCCCATACTTTCACCTCAAAATCTTTTTGCAAAAAGCGAATTGCTTCCTCTGGTATTTTTCTGGTAATATAAATTTTTGCTTTCTCCATTTCTCTTTCCTCCTGAATCGTCTGATATCAATTCTATTTGTTTTGAAATTGTTTGGATATAGGGTGAATAATATCAAGTCCACCGCTAACACTAATACAGTTTCCTGTGATAAAATCTGATTTTTCTTGGGATAGAAAAGAAACAACACGTGCTACATCTTCTCCGGTGCCCGGTCTTCCCCGTAGAGATTCTTTGTCTTTTATCTCCAAAACTTCATCAATCTCTTTTTCTTTATTCTCACCGATGATATCGCTAGGGCATATTATATTTACAGTAATACCAAACGGTGCCTCTTCTACCGCTAAGGATTTACAAAAAGAGACTAAGCCAACTTTTGCAGCTGCATAGGCAGAACGATCAGGCCAAGCTGGAACTTCACTAGCCCGATGAAATCCAAAATAGATAATCCGCCCAAACCGCTGTTTTCTCATCAATGGGAGGACAAAAGAAGTGGTCATCATTGCACTTGTTAGATTCCCATTTACCATGGCTAAGACCTCTGAAATCTCCATTTCATAAAATGTCTTACGCTTACGAATAAATGGCCCAACACTATGGATAAAAACGTCAATCCGTCCGTAATTTTTTTCAATTTTTTCAAACATTTGCTTCAAATCGTCATACTTTGTTACATCACCTTGAATGGCTATTGCTTGCTGTCCTAAATTCTCAATTTGCTTTACCGTTTGCTCTGCAACTTCATGATTATGCTGGTAATTAATGATGATATCAAAACCGTCTTTAGCAAGACGTAATGCACTACTTTTCCCTAAACCTGTTGAACCACCTGTGATCAATGCGATACGTCTTTCTTCCATTTTTATCACCTATCAAGCAAGTTTTTTTGTTTAGTATACAAATTGGACGTTCATAATACAATGTTAACAAAACTTCAAAGTGTGGATGAAACAGTTTCCGAAGGGGAACATAAAAAAGAGTGATTATGAAAGGAGGAATAGGAAAAGATGAAAGAAAATTTTGTTCACATATCTGATGAAACGCTTCATCAACAGACATTAAAATTATTAGCTGAGAGAAATGTAACGACACGTGATATTGCTGAACTCGTCTATTTTTTACAATCTAAATATTTTCCCGATATCACATTAGAGAAATGTGAAGCGAATGTGAATAAAGTTCTAGAAAAACGTGAGGTTCAAAATGCTGTAATCACTGGTATTGAATTAGATCGACTCGCAGAGAAAAAAATCTTAGATTCCCCATTACAAGAAATTATTTACCAAGATGAAGGACTGTATGGGATCGATGAAATCATTGCACTATCAATCGTTAATGTATATGGAAGCATTGGTTTTACGAATTATGGTTATATCGATAAAATGAAGCCAGGAATATTAGAAAGATTAAACTCCCATGAAGGAGGTACAGTGAATACCTTTCTAGATGATATTGTTGGAGCTATTGCCGCTGCAGCTTCAAGCCGTATTGCTCATAGTCAAACAAAGTAAGGAACCAAAAAGTATCGAAACGGCTGGGAAAATTATCGAAACAGATGAATTACTACAAATACAATTCACTTATGATGAAAAGGCGATTTTTTCATAATATGAAAAAAGGTAGGATAATCCTACCTTTTTTCAATTTATTTTTTTTGATTTTTAAAAATCTGAAAAGTACAAATTCGATCCCCTTGACCCATACATGATAGATTCATCACGTCAACGCCTAGTAGATTCTCAAATAACTTTCTTTCTGCTTCACAAGCTTCAGGATATTTTTTAGCAATCTGTGAAATTAAACAATTATATTGTTTCAATACAAATGCTTCTTCATTTGTATCAAGTTCGGCCATATATCCCTTATCGTTTTGAATCTCTAGTAAAGAATCTACTTTTTCTTCTAGAGTTTTCCCAGAAAGCATAGGGAGATATCTAGTTCTAAGAAGTTCTTCTCTACGTTCAAAAATCTCATTTACTTTCTCTTCGCCATTTACATCGACGAATACATCTAATAGATCTAATGCCAATTGTCGATAAGCTTTTGGAAACTGATCTTCAGCTTTATCCGTTAAAGAATAAATATATGTTGGTCTGCCCATGGACTGACGAACCAATGCTGACCGAATCAGTCCATTCTGTTCTAAGGTATTTAAATGGCGCCGAACGCCCATTTCCGTAATACCTAATTCCTTAGAAATTTCACTAACGGTTAAAGAACCATTAGCCTTTAACATCAACAAGATTTCATCTTTCGTAGATAAATGTTCTCTTGGCAAATTCCCACCTACCTTTCACTGTATTTCTTATTGTAATCGATTTTCCCTTATAAGTAAACTAAGTAAATACATATGTTTAATAAGTATACTCATACCAACACTTATAATTCCTTTTTCAAGTATGCATGCACATGTTGTTCAAATCCTAAAACTGTTGAAAAAGATCTAGTCATCAGCTTATACAACAATTCAGGATCATTTTTCGTATAATCGTGAACAAGAATTTTGCGATAGGAAATAAACTCTTTTAACACTTCTGCATCTTGCTCAGGCAGCACTCTCTCATCCAGTAAGATTTCAATAATATCTAAATAACTTCCAGGATCACGCATAATAAAGCCATCAATTAGATGATTACCGACATCAACAATCGATTCAATCGCAATATGTATTGCACGTTCAGCTGCCAACACCACAATACTATCCTGAACAAAATCCTCAAGACTCAAATTGGTTAAAGGTTGAACAATCTCTAAAACACCCTTCATATAATCTAGGATTTCATCAATTTTTTTTGTATTCACATTATACATCTAACCCACCTCCCCAAATTCTTGGCGTTTCATTCGTAACCGTTTACGCTCAAATTATAGCATAAAAAACCTTCTTTCCTTTGCTGAGTTTCGCAAAAAATTCCACCCAGTCTTTATTTTTTTGCTAAAATAAAAGAAATTAACAATGATCTGATGTAGTTTTTTGGGGAGGTACATATGGAAAAGTTACAATTGAAGCATGAAGAAGGATTTCAACCAGAAATAAGAGACTTTATGATGAAAGAATGGCCCTCAGCGAATGAAGAGGTATTTGGGTTTCGTGATCAAGCCAAATGGAAAATGGAAGAACATATCCTGACTGCGAGAATTGGAGATGAAATCATTGGTCTGGCACAATTCCGTATTATTGGTGGAGTCGGTTATTTAAGTACACTATTAGTAAAGGAAGAGTACCGTGGAAAAGGCATGGTTGGTAATTCTCTATTAGCACAATTTGAATCCATGGCTCAAGAAAAAAACTGTCATAAACTGGGATTGAAAGCTTATAAAGATAGTCGAGCGACTAAATTCTTTGCGAAACATGGTTATCAAGAAGAGGGAGTTTTGAAGAACGACATACACGGTATCAATTGGGTGATGATGGCGAAATTTGTTTAAAGCGGGAGATGAATCTCGCTTTTATTATTCTTTTTCTACTTTAAAAATTTCCCACTGCATCTGATAACCATATGGATGTAAAACATACCTCCACTTTTCACCATTTCTTTTCGCAATTTCTACATGACATTCTTGTAAATCTTTTTTCATAAAAACAATCGGTCGTTGGTCACCTTCCTCTACACAAGCCCGTTCAATCTCCATCATCTTACTTAAAAATTGTTCAAAATCAGCTTGATCTTCAATTGAGATATTCTGTAAAACTCGCCATTGATTGAGCATCGCTTGCCAAATTTCAAGAATAAATCCCTCATCTTTTATTTCTTTAATATAAGGTTGTATTTGTTCAAAAATCATGAAAAAAACCTCCACTGTTCTGTATGACAAAAAAAAGATATATAATAATATCAATGTATGGCTAGGAATTTATTTTTAAAAATGAATGGCTGAAAGGAATGATTCCTTATGAGTAATATGATTACACTATTTGAAGATGAAGAAACATCTCGAATTAAATATATTAGTTTTATTGGAGAATCCAATACCCGTTTTGACTTAGCCATCGTTCAAACAGACCGTTTTTTTGGCAAAAAACTCGTGATTCATATTCAATCAGGAAGAATAGGTATTATTGGACAAGATGATTTAGAAGAACCAGGCTTTCTTGAAGAAACCTATCACTTAAGCGAAGAAGAAGTAAAAGACCTGTATCAATATCTCGTTCAGGAAATTTAAAAAAACTTCCATCGAAGTCCTTTCGAAGACGTACTCGAGTCCTTCTTTAGCGGAAGTTTTTTATGCCGAAGTCCAAGTTTAACTTTGCTTTATTAATTTAATGAAGTTAAACTTTTCTATGCGGTAAACGCCCTACTCGAAAGGGCGTTTTATTATTAAAGAAACGATTCCGTAGATAACTAAAGTAACTCCTCCCATCAATGATAGTATCGCACCATAACCTATGGACATTAAGTGACTGATATCAATTCCAAAGAAATACTTTTTCTTTAACAAAATATCTTGAAAGTGAAGCAAATTATTACTTAAAACCAATAAAATGAACACCCCTAAGATCGTGATCGTGATATCTGTTTTTTTTCCTGGTTTCCAAATCAATAAACCTAATGCTATTGCTCCCATTAGAAAAGTATATACACCATTTACACGAAACCCAACAATCTTTTGCTTAATCACCCATAAATCAATATAAGCCCAAGGCAAAAATGCAGATAACATAACGATTAGGCTTCCTATCCACCCCAAATAGGTCCATTTGCTCTTCATCATCCTCCCCCTTTCTTTTTCCGTTGTTCATTATCATTATACAAGCCCGAATTTACTTTAGACCGAAATTAATGATCGGAATGCTAGAAAGGTGAATCTCAATTCCAAGGTATGAAAAAAGCTGCTGATACAAAACCTAAGAAAGAAAACTTTCTTTAGGTGGAGCTTTAAACTTCCTGAAGTTAAAGGAAAGAGGTGAATATTGAAAATATGAATCAATCTAAATACGATCGTGTGAAATTAGAAAATAATATTTTAAAAAGGGATCGAGAATTTTCTGATGTGGGAACGGTTGAATCGCAAAGGGATAATTTACTTCCTGAGGAGTTCCCAGAGGGTCCCTATGGTTCACCCATTAATCGTTCCCTTGAAAAAGATACGCCATATTTAGAAAGTCAACGAGCCACATCAAACTTTACTTATGAATATAAACAATTTCATGAAGGAATCGAACGACAAGAACCAAACGCTCATCCAACTCATGATAACCCTGATAAGAACAACGAGCACTCTCCATCATTCTAAGTACAAAATTGCACTAAATAGTTTTGTATCACTAGCTTGTATGATTCTATAAGCTACGACATGGCACGACTTTCAGCTTTGTATATTCCAACGTGCTCCGTTATCCGTGTATTTCCTTTGAATAAAAAATAGTCAAAAAAATGAGCCTTATTGTGGCTCATTTTTTACGATCACCTTCATGATGATCATCTGTTTTAACTTTCTTAATGACAAAGTAAGAGCAACCAAAATTACAATACTCATATAAGTATTCATCTAAGGAACCTATTTTCATTTCATGTGAAATTTTTGGCCGTTTATCCGAATAAAAACCTTTTAATCTTAATTGATTATATCCCCAATCCCCTACGATATAATCATATTTATCAAGTATCTCACTATACCTTTCTCGAAATGATTCAGGATTCCAGCCGTTTTTATGATTAACTACCAATTCATAAGTATGCCCAAACATGTGTATCATATAGAATATCGACTCCTAAATAATCTTTTTCATTTATTTTATCATATCTATACTACAGTTTTCAGCATTTTCAAATTACATTTCAAACATTGACAGTTGATACAAAATATGAATAAAATTACTTTGTAAACATTAAACTATAAAAAGAGGGGGATAATGATATATGGATTTTAAGAACAGTAAAACATTACAAAATTTAAAAACTGCGTTTGCAGGTGAATCTCAAGCTAACCGTCGTTATTTATACTTTGCAAAAAAAGCAGATGTTGAAAGTTTAGCTGATGTTTCTTCCTCATTCCAACGTATTGCTGACGGGGAAACTTCTCATGCCTTTGGCCACTTTGATATGATTCTAAAATTTGGCGGTGGAGACCCAGTTACTGATTTACCAGTTGGAAGCACAGAAGATAACTTGAAGTCTGCGATCGCTGGTGAAGAATACGAATTTAGTGAAATGTACCCTGGTTTTGCTAAAATTGCTCGCGAAGAAGGTTATGATGAAATCGCAGAATGGTTTGAAGTTATGGCAAAATCTGAAAAAGCTCATGCCAATACATTCAAAAAAATCTTGGAGCGTTTAAACAACTAATTGTTTGAAACTACTATTTCGATTAAAATGGACTAGGTGCCAACCTAGTCCATTCTTTCAATACGAATTTATTGTTAAATCATAAAACTGAAAGGTGTGAATGAAATGAAATTAACAAAATCTGATCTCATCCCCTATCAAGAATACCAAAAGCTTCATGACAAATTTCTAAAAGAAGTAATCGAAGAGAAAAAAGTTTTAAGAGTAAATATTAGCGATAAAATGTCAGGTTTATTTGAAACTAAATTAACGGTTTTTTATCAAATTCAAGAAATGATTCGTGCAGAACAGATATCAGATCCTACATACATTGAAGAAATGCTAAACGTGTATAATGAACTCCTTCCTGATAAAAATGAATTAAGTATGACTCTTTTTATCGAAATCCCTGTTCAAGAAGACTTACGCGCCTTTAATAAAACGATCGTAGGAATTGAAAACCATGTCCAACTTCTTTTTGATAACATAGTGATTACTTCCTATGAGCCAGATGATGAAGAAAAAGAAGAAGAAAACTACACCCAATCGGTTCACTATCTTCACTTTCCTTTTACAGAAGAACAAAAAGACCAATTTCTTAATGCGAATCAAGTCACGCTAAAAGTGAATCATCCAAATTACCAAGTCGAAAAAGAACTTCCAGACGAACTCATACAAAAACTTCAAGAGCAGTTATCAAAAAACTAAATCAATTTATAATGAAGGTTTCCCTTACATCTCCTCCTCAAATCTGTATATGATATAGAAAGATAGAGAAAAGACAGGAGAAAAGATGATGATTGAAGAGGTTAAGAATAAATTAAAAAATCGAGATATCCGGATTATGGGTATTGAATCCATGTCCAAATATGCTGTGCTCATTCCTTTAATTGAAGAGGAAAAGGGTTCTCTTTCTATTCTTTTTGAAATTCGCTCCAGACAATTAAGACGTCAACCTGGTGAGATCAGTTTTCCCGGTGGTAGGATCGAGTCTACAGATTTACAATATCAAGATGCAGCAATTCGAGAAACATCTGAAGAATTAGGTATAGAGAAAGAAAGAATACAGATTATAAATCAACTCGATACATATATCCCATCTCCACGAACCGTCATCTATCCTTTTGTTGGTTCTATTCGTCGACCATTTCATCCGAATCTTAATCCTGACGAAGTTGAATCCATTTTTACTGTACCACTCCATTTCTTTTTACAGACTGAACCGGAAATATATTATATTGAATTAAAGATTGAACCAGAAGAAAAATTCCCCTTTCACCATATCCCTGAAGGAAAAAACTACCCATGGCGAAAGGGGAAAATCCCTAAACTATTCTATTATTATGAAGATAAGGTCATCTGGGGAATGACTGCTCAAATTCTCCATCATTTTATCCAGATTATTCGCTAAAAAATTAAGCATGTTTCCCGACAAAGATTCTTTTTCCGATAATCACAACAAGTAAGATCGCAATACTCGTTAAAACGATTGTCCCTCCTGTAGCCAAATCAAAAAGGTATGAAAAAACGATTCCGAGAATTACAGAGAGCAAAGAGAACAGGATACTATAGAAGTACGCTTTACGAAAACTATTGGCAATTTGTAAACTTGCTGCAACAGGTATGGTCATTAATGAAGAAACCAGTAATATCCCAACGATCCGCATCGATAACGAAATGGTAAGTGCAACTAAAACAATAAATAGGGTATTAATGAACCGATGGGGTATTCCACTTAATCGAGCAGCTTCTTCATCAAACGACAAATAAAAAAGCTCTTTAAAGAAAAGATAGACAAGTAAGATAATCACAATACCGACAATTAAAATCGTCCACAGATCTTGTTTTGAAACAGCCATGACACTTCCAAATAAATAACTAAATAAATCCACATTAAATCCGTTTGCCAAACTGATTAAGACGACCGCAATTCCAATACCAGCTGATAGCATGATAGGAATAGCCAATTCTTCATACGAGCGATAAAGTTTGCGTAATTTTTCAATTCCTAACGCGGCTAAGACAGCGAATATCATACCAGAAAGTACTGGATAAATACCCGCTAATATACCCGCAGCTACCCCTGCTAATGTAACATGGGATAATGTATCCCCGATTAACGAAAGTCTTCGTAAAACAATAAAAACCCCAATGGTTGGGCTAATCACAGCAATCATGATCCCTGCTAGAAGTGCTCTTTGCATAAAATCATATTGTAACATATCGAACATCTTATGATTCCTCCAAGTGATGATGATGGGTTACTAAACTCATTTCTGATCCATAAGTTTTTTCTAATACCCCTCGTTGTTGTTCAAATTCTTTTGGTGTCCCATGAAAAAATAGTTGTTTATTCAGACAAGCCAGTTTGCTTACTTTTTCTGTTACCATTCCAATATCGTGAGAAACCAAAATTAAGGTCATCCCAAGATCACGATTTAATTTACCCATCAAGCGGTAAAATTGGTGAACAGATTTCGTATCTACTCCGACAGTTGGTTCATCCAAAATCAAAAGTTTTGGTTGACTAACAATCGCCCGTGCGATAAATACTCTTTGTTGCTGTCCTCCGGAGAGCTTTGAAATATTCCGCTTTGCAAGCTCTTCTAATCCAACTAATTTTAATGCTTCCTTTACTTTTTCGCGATCGGACTTATGAAGACTACGGAACAGCCCAATTGATCCATAAAGACCTGTTTCAACGATCTCTTCTACGGTTGCTGGAAAACCACGGTTAAAGCTGTTTGCTTTTTGTGAGACATAACCAATCTTTTTCCAATCCCGAAACTGCTCAATTGGTTGGCCAAATAGCTTTATTTCTCCATTTGAAGGCTGAAGTAGACCAAGAATAATTTTGAGTAATGTTGACTTTCCTGAACCATTCGGCCCAACTAAGCCAAAAAACTCTCCTTCATCCACAACGAGATTCACATGGTTTAGGACCTGGTTGTTTCCATATTGAAACGATAGATTGTGAATTTCAATTAATGGTTGTGGCATCTATTTCACTCCCAAAGCAATTTGTAGTACTTCAAGGTTTTTATTCATCATCGAGAAGTAGTCTTCCCCTTTTTCAATCTCTTCTTTTGTTAAAGTTTCAATTGGATTTAACGTTAGGGGTTTTGCTCCAATCTCATTCATAATTGTCGTTGCGTATTTGGATTCGACTAATGGTTCAAAAAGAATGTATTTAATGTTCATTTTTTTTCCTTCATTTACAATCTCAGCAAGTTCCTTGGGGCTTGGTTCATCTGATGGGGTTAATCCTGCAATAGCAACTTGTTTTAATTGATAGCGATCCGCTAAATACCCAAAAGCAGCATGCGAAACAAAGATTTCCCTTGCCTTTGCATCCTTTAACTTATATTGATACGTTTTGTCTAACTGAATAAAGGATTCTCTTAATTGTTCATAATTCTTTGTATAGGTATCTTTATGACTAGGATCGACTTTGATTAAACCATCCTTGATTTTTTCAGCTTGAATCATTGCATTCATTGGGTTCAGCCAAACATGGGGATCGGCACCACCTCCGTTTTTGTGATTCTTTTCTTCTTCATTTAATGTAAGAAGCCGAATACCCTCCGTACTATTTACTACTGTCATTTTCCCTTGGTTGTTTTCTACAATTTTTTTCGCCCACTGATCAAAACCGGTTCCGTTATAGACAAATAGGTCCGCTTTTTGCAACTGAGCTATTTGTTTTGGCGTAGGTTCAAAATCATGTGGCTCAGTTCCAGCGGGAATCATATTGGTCACTTCGACATAATCACCACCGATTTTCTTAGCAAAATCGGCCAAGACATAAAAACTTGTATATACTTGTACTTTATCTGCATCTTTTCCCTTTTGCGTTCCGTTGTTCGTCGCGCATCCAGCAAAAACGATCAAGGTAAGAATAAGTATCGACAGCAAAATACCGCTTTTTTTCATTTTTTTCATCCCTTCTAAATCGTAATAATTCTTATTTACTTATATTATTATATTGAACTTTTTTATTTTTGTAAATCGTAATGATTCCGATTTAACTTTTCATATTTTTAAAAAGTTTAAAAAGATTGGCTGAAAAAAAATCTATGTATATACTAAAGGTTAGAAGTTAGAAAGTTGGATCTTGGAATCAAAGAAATTAAAGAACACATATCATTTTAAATACATGTTGGAGGTGCCAAACGAATGGAAAAGGTGATTCAAATTAAAGGCCATATTATTCGTGATGATATTATAAAGCGAATTGACGCCTCTTGTGTTCAATATAATGGTACATACCGTGTCCTTGAGCTACAGATTGGTAGACAAGTTGATGATATCTCAAGTGCAAAAATAGCTCTTGACATTAATGATGAAGGATTTACTTTAATTCTCAACGAATTAACGAACCTCGGAATTGAAATTCCCTCGATGAATAATCAAGCTAGATTAGAACCGAGTGAAAAAGATAAAACGGTTCCCGACGATTTTTATTCCACCACCAACCATCCAACAGAGGTATTCCTTGATGGAAAATGGGTCCGAGTTCAAAACCAACGAATGGATGGCGTATTAGTGGTTAAAAATGGTGAAGTCTTTTGTACAAAATTACGTGATGTCAAAAAAGGTGATCTCATTGTATGTGGATCTGAAGGTGTACGTATACTTACGAATAATGATGAACAAAATGATCACGACTTTGCCTTTATGGTGAATGATGTCAGCTCTGAACGTCGAGTTGAAATTGCAGTAAAAAAATTAGCAGAAGAAATGAAAGCGATTAAAGCGAAAAAAGGTAAAATTATCGTTGTGGCTGGTCCAGTTGTTATTCATACTGGTGGTATGGACGCCTTTCAAGATATGATCCGGAAAGGATTTATTTCCGGACTACTATCTGGTAATGCTTTAGCCGTACACGATATTGAACGTGATCTCTTTGGTACATCCCTAGGTGTGGATCTAGATACTGGCAAAGTAGTAAAAGGTGGACACAAAAACCATATGAGAGCGATTAATGCTGTCAATAAATCAGGAAGCATCCGTCAAGCCGTTGAAGATGGGACAGTAAAAAGCGGAATTATGTATGAATTAGTGAAACATAATATCCCTTTTGTATTAGCAGGTTCCATTCGTGATGATGGCCCTCTCCCTGATACGATGATGGATTTAATCGAAGCACAAGAAGCCTATGCTCAAATGGTTAAAGACGCAGATATGGTGATTATGCTATCCACAATGCTCCACTCGATTGGTACGGGAAACATGTTACCTAGTTGGGTTAAAACCGTAGTGGTCGATATTAATCCTGCTGTAGTTGCCAAACTCGTTGATCGTGGTTCTGCACAAGCCAAGGGATTAGTGACAGATGTTGGCTTATTCCTAACACTCTTAAATCAGCAACTCTAAGGAGGGACACGATGAATCTCGTAGAAAAAGAACAACAGCTTCTCTCCAAATTAAACCAAATGAATCGCGTTCTTGTCGCTTTTTCTGGTGGTGTCGATAGTACTTATCTTGCTAAAATGGCATTCGAAACATTAAAGGAGAACGCAATTGCCGTTACAATTCAAACTGAATATGTACCACAAAGAGAGATTAATGAAGCTAAAGAATTAGCAAAAATAATTGGCATTCCTCATCAACTAATTCACTTGGATGCCTTAACGAACCAAAATATTTCAGGAAATCCAATTGATCGTTGCTTTTTTTGTAAAACCGACCTCTTTACCCATCTTATACAAACTGCAAATAAATTAAACATTGACACGATTATCGATGGCTCGAATCAAGATGATATCAAAGATTATCGTCCAGGTGTAAAGGCATTACGAAATCTAGGAATCCGTAGTCCATTAAAGGAAGTAGGGTTTACCAAGCAAGAGATCCGTGAACGATCGAAAGCGCATCATTTGCCCACGTGGGAAAAAGCCTCTTTCTCTTGTTTAGCAACTCGTATTCCTTATAACGAAACGATTACAATCGAAAAACTGCAACAAATTGAAAATGCCGAGCAATTACTTTTTGAGCTTGGCCTAAAACAATTTCGATTACGTCATCATGGTGAGATTGCTCGAATAGAAGTTTTACCTAAAGATTTTTCGCAGATTATTGTCAATCATCAAACCATCGTCAAACAACTAAAAAAACTTGGGTTTCAATATGTTACCCTTGACCTAGAAGGATACGTTACAGGGAGTCTAAATCGACAACTAAAATCATAATAAGGAATAAAGGCGGAAATAAGCAGATGAATTCGAAAGAATATCTTATATCTGTTCTAAAAGAAGTCCAAAAAGGTAACCTATCAATTGAGGAAGCCTCTAAAAAATTGCAAGTCTATGAAGATTTAGGATTTGCTAGACTCGACCTTCATCGAGCAAAGCGTGTGGGATTTCCCGAAGTGATTTATGGCGAGGGCAAAACTGTAGAACAAGTAGTTATGATTTTTGAACGATTAGTAACCAATCATAATGTTGTCCTTGCGACAAGAGTGACTGAAGAAATGGGTAGAGCAGTTACTGCCAAGTTCCCCTCTGCAGAATACAACAAAAGAGCAAGGACCATTTTATGGAAAAAAAATTCAAAACCTGTTCATCAGGGATATATTGCTGTGGTATGTGCTGGTACATCTGATCTTCCTGTTGCAGAAGAAGCTGCAGTAACTGCCCAAGCGATGGGAAATGAAACGAAACTCATTTGCGATGTTGGTGTCGCAGGTTTGCACCGCTTAATTGATAAAATCGATTTGATTCGAAAGGCCAATGTGATCATTGTAGTGGCAGGTATGGAAGGCGCTCTTCCCAGTGTTGTCAGTGGATTAGTTGATAAACCGGTGATCGCTGTTCCTACTAGTGTAGGATATGGAGCTAACTTTGGAGGTCTATCTGCTTTACTCGGAATGTTAAACTCTTGTGCAAGCGGAGTTTCTGTTGTCAATATTGATAATGGCTTTGGAGCAGGTTATCAAGCAGGGTTGATTAATAAAGGAATGGATCCTTCATATAAAGGGGAGTAAACAATGAGAGTTGTATATTTCGATTGTTTTTCTGGAATTAGTGGCGATATGGCTCTTGCTGCTCTTATAGATGCAGGAGCAAATCGGCAATACATTGAAGATGAGCTAAAAAAACTGCCAATTGAACCCTTTACCCTTCATTATAATAAGGTAGTAAAAAAAGGAGTAACTGGGTTAAAATTAGACGTTCTTCTTGATCCAGCTACTGAAATAGTTCACCATCGGCATTTTGTGGATATTGTGCAAATGATCGATCAATCCCAATTGCCACAAAAGGTAAAAGCTCGTGCTAAAAAAATTTTTGAAAAGATTGGAAAAGCAGAAGCTAAGGTACATAATATATCTTTAGACCATGTTCATTTCCATGAAGTTGGAGCCGTGGATTCTATTGTTGACATTATTGGAGTCAGTTTAGCACTAGAGGACTTACGAATTGAACAGATTTATACCTCCCCAATTCCGCTAGGATCAGGCCAAATTAAAATTGAACATGGTATTTATCCAATCCCTACTCCTGCAACATTAGAAATATTAAAAGGAATTCCAATTCGCTCCTCTCAAGTTCCTTATGAAATGACGACGCCAACAGGAGCTGGAATCGTGGCTGCATTGGGAACAGACTTTCATGGTTATCCTTCGATGACGGTACAAGCAATTGGCTACGGTGCCGGAGCTAAAGATTTTGATGATCGGCCTAATGTATTGCGAGCAGTAATTGGTACGACCAATGAACTATATCTAACAGAACCTCAATTTTCTTTGCATCATGATCATGAGCATCATCATCAAGAACATCATCATGACCATCATAATCCTTTGACAATGCCATAATCAGGTTTGTAATTTGCAGCGCGTCCTTAGTTCTACGTGCCTTTTTTGATTAAAGACCATGAGAGCTACTTGATTATTCGAGTAGCTTTTGTTCATTTAACCACTGATATCCTTTTTCTTTTGCCTGATCATAAACCCATTTAAGTGGAACTTGATGTTCTTTAGCTAACTGCATACAATCCTCATACTCAGGTGCAAATTGAACGATTTTCCCTGCTCGTTTCCCTATCTTAACTGTACATTTCCCCCACTCTGTTTCCACCTCTATAAATTCCCTTTCTAAACGATGAACAGTATATGGTGTATATCTTATACCAAGTGTCGTCGTTTCTTGAAAAATAAAATCCATCACCTTTTCACGAATTTCCTCCCGGCATAAAACATGAAGAACCTGTCCTGGACGATTTTTCTTCATGATCACTTGAACAATATACACATCATTTACGCCAAATTTAAATAATTGTTCCATCAAATATCCATAGAACTCAGGATTCATATCATCAAGTGAAACCTCGATTTTTATCATCTGATCGTCAATATGTTCATCAGAATTGTATTTCACTTCTTCCACCAGCCTTGTTCTTATTTTTAGTTTAAAAAAATATTACCATTTTCCACCACACATAGAAAAGAGAACATTTTCTTAAACTACCATAAGGAACAAAAGACAATGATCAATATTTTGGAGAGATGAAGGATGGGTAAATGGTTTCACACAAAACTATTCCTAATGATTATTCTTCTGAGTCTACTACTGTCTGTTACACCAATCGATGCGAAAGAAAAAATAACAAATCAAAATCAAGAACGTATGCGTCTATTTAAAAAAATGGAAAATCTTTATCAAATCCCATGGTATTATATAGCAGCCATCAACCAATTTGAAAAAAATATCCAGCCACAGCGTCAAGACTTACCGATTAAAAAAGGCATAATTTCCATTTTCTTCACTAAAAATCAATGGGCAGGATTTATCAACCCGAATCCAGATGACCATAACCCAGGTACGATTCGCTTTTTTCATGGAATAGGTGTAGATGGAAATGGTGATGGAAAAGCAAACCGAGACGACGATATGGATGTACTGATTAGTTATTTAAGCTTGTTATCTGGCTATGGCACTACAGAAGAACATTTAAAACTATGGTTAACCCAATATTACCATAGTGAACAGACCGCAAAGATTATTTTAGAAATTGCCAAGATTTATCGACATTTCAATACCTTAGACGTAACAGATCGAGTTTTCCCTATACCAAAATGGAATAATTACTCCTATCGTAGCACATGGGGTGATCGCCGCGGATGGGGTGGCCTTAGGATGCATGAAGGAACAGATATCTTTGCTTCCTATGGAACACCCGTAAGAAGTGTAGCCTATGGTTATGTTGAAATACTAGGATGGAACAAATATGGAGGTTGGCGTGTGGGTATTCGTGATGCCAATAATATTTACTATTATTACGCTCATTTAACAGGTTTTAAAAAGGGATTGAAAGAAGGAGACCTCGTAAAACCGGGAGATGTCATTGGCTATGTTGGAAGTTCAGGATACGGACCCAAAGGAACCCAAGGAAAATTCCCTCCCCATTTACATTTTGGCATGTACAAGTTTAACGGCAGAACCGAGTGGGCATTTGACCCTACTCCTTATCTAAGAGCTTGGGAACGAAAAATGAAAGCGAAGAGATAAAAAAAACTCTTTACAAAACCGTCGTTTTCCAGTAATACCTGACATGTTACGGCTTTCACAGGACGACCATTGTCGGAATGTAACATTAATTAGGAAAATCTCCTTTAGATATAATATAGATGTACTCTAAAAAAGGACTTAACTTAATTTTATATTTCCCTACAGAAAATAAGAATACCTGAGAGAAAATTTTAAAAATAATGTACCCAATAATTACACCCAGAAAATTAAGTATTATATCGTTAATATCAATAGTTCTGTAGAGAAAACCAACTAATAATGAAATCAAAAATTGTAATAACTCTATTGTTGCACCCAGTAATACCCCAATATAGAAAATTCTTTTCCAACTAGTTTTGAAAATGTAAGAAATACCAAAGCCAAAAGGGATTGTCAATATAATATTTAATATTATTTGTTCTTGATAAAATGTTTTAAAGTTAAAAGGTATAGTATTCAAATTAGAGAAGAAGGGCATGCGCTTCATTTCCTCAATCCATGGGCCTTGAATAGGTATAGGAAAAATAGTATATTTTATAACATAAAGTATATAGATAAAGAAAATAGAATAGAAGGTTAAATAAAGAACACTTTTCTTCTTTTTATATCGCAAAAATAGATTTATTAAAACTAGTATAATTATTCCAATTAAAATGGTTAAACTGTCAAAATCAAGCAATATAATTCACCTCTTTGCAGTAATATAGATAGCCTCTTAGAAGGCTATCTATATTTTACTTAGTTACTAATGTACCTGAACCCTTCTCATTCCATCCATCATCTTCTACTTTATAAACTTGTAAATAATACTTGCCTGCAGTTTCAGATCCTAAGTTTGCATTAAAATATTTAGATGAGTTTAAAGTACTATAGGGAGTAACTGTTGTCGAACCGGCAAAAGGATCAAATCCAAATACAGATTTATATACAGAAAATGTTACTGGTGCTGGACTTGGATTATGCCCTCCGTCTAAACTATAAGGATAAATATTACCGCTAATAGTCATAGTTCCCGATGTCAAATCATGGTATACACTATTTTTATCACCATCAACGATTCTATAATCCAAGGTTAAACTCCAGTACGAGGTATTAGCAAGTACTGGTAAAGCCATTACGACTGATAATAATAAAATAACTGTTGTGCTAAACAACTTATGTTTCATTTAACCCCTCCCAAAAATTTATGCATCGCGATGTTAACATTATTTTAACAATAACTCCGAAATATGTAAATGAATCTAATCTACTAATTTCTAAATATTAATAGTTTTCTTAGAATTACTTTTATAAGCCCGAATTAAGCGAAAAAAGAAGCATGTTCTTTTCAACTCATGCTATTTTTTTTATAAATTTTCCATTTTTCCCGACCAAAATAATCATTGATTCGCCGATGCCTTTGCCTTTGATTTCCTCATGGCAATTGTTAGAGTTACGGCTAGTCCTCCCCATAGAAGAGAGGCACCAAAGATAAACATGATGATTGCACTTGTGTTCATTTAGATACCCTCCTTCTGATAACCAGGGATCGTTTTAACAATAACCGCAAAAGTGATAGCTGCTAAGGCAACGCCCCAACCAAAGACAATGAGGCTATTTAATGGATAATCTCCACCGCCAAATAGTTTCGTAAACTCATTATAGAAATTAATCACTGTCATGATTCCTAAAATGATTGGAGTGACAAAGCGAATCATAATTTCCCACCAACTACCAATGCGATAATCCGAAAGTAAGTTATTATGCTCACGAATGGTAGTTAAATTAAAGAACCAACCTAATAGGATGACTTCAGTAATACCAGATAAAACAATTCCAAAAGCATTAATGAAATGGTCAACAATATCTAGGTAGTATAATCCTCCACCGGAAGTATAAATCACACTACCCAAAAACCCAACCAATGATGAATAAATCACAGCTTGTTTTCTACTTAACATAAACTTGTCCATAATGGCTGCAATCACGACTTCTAATATGGAAATGGCAGAGGTTAATCCGGCGATAAACAATGCTGTAAAGAATAGTACCCCAATCAAACTATTCATGGCAGGAAGTTGGTTAATGATTTGTGGGAATACGACAAAAGCGAGTCCAACACCTTGCCCTGCTACCTTATCTATCGGAATCCCTGTCGATTGTGACATGAAGCCAATTACACCAAAGACACCCAGTGCCGCTAAAAATTCAAATCCGCTATTCGCAAATCCAGTAATAAATGCGCTATTATTAATCTCTGCTTTTTCGGGTAGATAACTAGAATAAGTAATCATAATGGCAAATGCAACACTTAAGCTATAAAATATTTGTCCATAGGCTGCCACCCATGTATTGGCATCAAAGATTTTGCTGAAATCAGGCGTTAATAACACATTTAATCCCTTTACAGCTCCAGGCAATGTCACCCCACGAATGGTAAAAAGAATCATAATCACTGCTAATAATGGCATTAAAAATTTAGATGCTTTTTCGATTCCTGCTTTTACACCACGGAATAGGATAAAGAAAATAACCGCCCATACACCAAGTAATGTAAAGAAGATCGGCCACTGAATTCCACCAAAATTCCATACGCCTTTAGATATGTGTAAATATTCAGAAAATAAGAATGCGTTTGTATCCTTGCCCCATTTCAATCCAACGGAGAACCAAATATAGTTGGCACTCCATGCAATAATGACAACATAATACATCATAATAATGAATGAGATGAATACCTGCCACCAACCTAGCCATTCAGCATTCCTTGAGATTCTACGAAATGATAAAGGAGCAGAACCTTTGAATTTATGCCCTACTCCAAACTCTAAGATTAAAATGGGAATACCCGCAGTTAATAATGCAAAAAAATATGGAATTAAAAAGGCACCCCCACCATTTTCATAGGCTACGTAGGGAAATCTCCAGATATTGCCTAATCCAACTGCAGAGCCAATTGCTGCGAGAAGAAAACCAGCACGACTCCCCCATTCCTCACGTTTACCCATACTTTTTCCCCCTTTGTTGTTGTTTTAAATATTATGATTTGTATGAGTTTTGTATAACATTTATATTAACGCATTTCAACAATAAAGGGAAGAAGGAGATTTCTATTTTTTATTTCTAAAAAAAATGGCCTTAAACTTCAAGGCCATTTTTTTATTGTATATTGATTCTTCTATGAAACTGATTTGGATCTTTTTTGGGTAAATCAAGGATTAATACACCATTGTTATATTCCGCTTTAATCTCATCCGTTTTAATATTAGATACATCAAAGCTTCTCGTGAATGAACCAAAGCGTCTTTCTTTTCGAATATAATTCTCTTTATTATCTTCAACTCTAGCCTCATGTTTCGCATGAATAGTTAAACGATTATTATCCACTTCAATATTGATATCTTCTTTTCTAAAGCCGGGTAGTTCTGCTTCTAAGACAAAATGGTCCCCTTTGTCAACGATATCTGTTCTAAAATTTGGGAAAGTAAAATTAAAATTATCTAAAAAATTTTTTTCTAACTCATTAAAGTAGGTAAAAATATCATTTGTTCCTCGACGAAAAGGAATTAAATCAAACATACCTATTCCTCCATTGTTTTTTATTTTTATTATGAGGAATAGAATCCATTTTTATGCATCGTTTGATTTAAAAGGTGCACAAGAGTCTCGAATTACCAACTCATGAGGAATAATAATTCGTTTAACTGGTTCTTTGGGATTTTCAATTTTTAAAATAAGATTTTTTGCCGCTTCAAATCCTAAATCAAAAATATTGATATCAATCGATGTCAGAGGTGGGTTTGAGACTTGGGCTAAAAGTACATTATTGAAACTCACAATGGAAATATCATTGGGTACTTCAATCCCCATGGTATTTAGTTTGTTGATCACTCCTAATGACATGAGATCATCTGCCACTAATAAAGCAGTAGGAGGTTCTTTTAACGACATTAACTCTTCAACAGCTACTTGTCCTCCTTCAATTAAAAATTGCCCATGGATAATATATTCTTGTCTGACCACTAATCCTGCCTCTTCAAGCGCTTTTTTGTATCCTTGCATCCGCTCAATGGTTACTACTAAATGAGGATTTCCACCGACAAAACCTATTCTCTCATGACCTAAAGATAGCAAATACTTTGTCCCATCTTTTGCCGCTCTTACATTATCATTGTCTACATGAGTAATCTCCTCTGTATCTTTATGCGGTTTACCAATCACAACGAATGGAAATTGATTTTCCTTTAAATAATCTACTATTTTATCTTCAATTTTTGAATATAATAGGATTGCCCCATCTACTCTGCTACCTTGCACCATTTGTACAATATCATGAAATATTTCTTGCTCTGTTTTCCCCGTTACCATATATAAAGCATAATGTTTTTGGTGAGCCCCTTCACTAATTCCACGGAGAACACTTGGGAAAAATGGGTTCTGGAAAAAAGTATCCGTCGAACTGGGCATAACTAAACCAATCGCTTGCGTTGATTGACTAGCAAGGCTTCTAGCGATTAAATTGGGGTGATAGCCAAGTTGTTTCATCGCCTCTCTTACTCGTTCTTTTGTTTTTTGACTAATGCGGGGACTATCTGCTATGACTCTAGAAACGGTTGACGGTGCAACATTAGCAAGTTTTGCTACATCTTTAATGGTTACTGACAATTCAATCACCCCTTCCATAAGCAAATTGAAACGATTAATTTTGCTCGATCACATACGTTGGTAAATCAGTATTGGACTTAATGTCTGAAAGTCGTTTGCCATTTACATAAACATTGATATCCGATTCTCCATGATGAACGATGAGTTCAAGGGTTCTCCAGTCGGGTTTAAAGTTCCCTTCATCTTTAATTTCTAGGTGAACTTCTTTTTCTTGGCAAGTAACTTTTATTATTTTGCGCAAATAGTTTCCTTTTTCATAGTCAAAGCTTAAGCCATCATCATCATAAAGTGTAAATTGATAAGTCGATAATTCACTCTTATATAAATGCAGGGTTAGTGTCTCATCTTTTTCATTGGTGTTTTGTTTAACAGCCCCTAGTGCGATCATCGTACCTTCTTTTACATAAATGGGTAACACATCAAGTTCTGCTTGAATGAGGTGGTGTTGATTCCCTTCTAGAATTTTACCTGTCCAATAATCAACCCAACGTCCCGCTGGTAGATAAACAACCCGATGAGTAACAAATGGGTGTACAATCGGTGCTATGACTACATTATCCCCGATCATAAATTGGTCTGACAGATTGTACGTATTTGCATCGTTCGGATATTCCATCACAAGAGGACGCATAATTGGTGTTCCTGTTCGATGTGCTTCCGCAAACAAGGTATAAAGCTGAGGAAGCCATTTATAACGTAATTGAATATATTTTTTAATTACTTTTTCATACTTCTCACCAAATGACCACGGTTCTTGTCTTGCAAATCCTAACGCACTATGGTTACGAAAATAAGGTGTAAATGCCCCTACCTGAGTCCAGCGAGCTAATAATTCCCCATTGCTATCATGAGCAAATCCACCTACATCTGAACCTGCAAAAGGTATTCCCGATAAACCAAGGTTCATCACCATGGGCAAAGACATTTGTAAATGCTCCCAGAAACTGCGATTATCTCCAGTCCAGACTGCTGCATATCGTTGTACACCTGAAAAACCAGAACGAGTAAGCAGGAACGGTCTTTTTCCTTGTAGATGTTGCTTCATTCCGTTATACGTTGCATTCCCCATCAACAGGCCATAAAGATTGTGAAGTTCCCGGTGGGTTTTCGGATCTCCATCATTTTCATGCATCACTTTGACATCCATGGTTTTCGTTTCATTGAAAACCGCTGGCTCGTTCATATCATTCCAGATCCCATCAATGCCTAAATCGCTATAAAATTTATGCTTCTCACCCCACCACTTTCGCACTTTCTCACTTGTGAAATCGGGAAATGCACTGTTTCCAGGCCATACATCACCAAAGTAAATATTCCCTTCAATATATTTACAGAAGTGATCTCCCTTAACTCCTTCTTGATACACATCATATTCAGGGTCTTCTTTAACACCAGGGTCGACGATGGGTACGACGCGAATTCCTTTTTCTTTCAAGTCTTTGACCAGTTGTTTGGGATTGGGAAAACGGTTTTGATCAAAGGTAAAGACCCGATAACCATCCATGTAATGAATATCCAAGTAAATCACATCAAGAGGAATCCCTTTTTCTAAGAAGGTGTTGGCGATTTCCCTTACTTCTTGCTCTGTTTCATAACTATAACGGGATTGATGATAACCAATGGCCCATTTTGGTGGTATTGGAATTCGCCCTGTTAACGTCGTATATTGTTCTAACACCTCTTTCATAGAAGGACCTGCAAAAAGATAATAATCGATTTGTCCCCCTTCTGCCATAAAGGAATAGTACTCTTCTTCCGTTCTCAAATCAAAAGTAGACTTAAATGTATTATCGAAAAATATGCCATGGGCTTTCCCATCTCTTAATGTAATAAAGAAAGGGATCGATTGATATAAGGCATCCGTTTCTGGGTTATGGGGAGCATAAACATCGGAATTCCACATGGTCATTTTTTCGCCACGTTTGTCTAAGAAACCGGTCTTTTCACCAAACCCATAGAAATGATCCTTTTCCCCCATCTCTTTGTAACAGATCACTTCTTTTGAAGGTTTATAACCCATTCCTTTTTTTCCTTCACGGACAATGAGCCTACCTTCTTGATCGAAAATGGTCACTCTTAATGGTTCTTTGTTGATTTCTACTTTTAGAAGTTTTGACTCTAACACGATCAAAGAGTTAGTTTCTGTGAATGTAACATCGACTGATTCAGGTTCTTTAATTAAAGCAGGACTGCTTTTTAAACTTGCTTGGCCAAATGGATTCATCACAAACCTTACAATATCATCACGATAAAAAAGAACCTTTAACTCTCCTGTTTCAGAATGAGCTGTTAACACACCATGTTCAAAATGCTTTTGTACTAGATTGCCAATATCTCGATAATCGGTATTTTCAATGATCTTTTCTTTTCCTGGATGAATCGCAAAACTTGTATCTTCTAGCATGAAATATCCTCCTTAAGTTATTAAGCACCTTTTCGTTGTCCCCGTTTTCTCTCAAGAAGCACAATGACTAGGAACAACAAAGATAACACAGCTACTAAATACTGAATCTATTTAACTGCACCTTCGGAAATGCCTTTAATAATTTGTTTTTGGGCAAAGAAATAGCTAATAATAACTGGAATGATTGCAATCGTTAAACCAGCTAAGGCTAAGTGCCATTGTTTCGTATATTCTCCGAAGAAGAAGAACATCTTCAATGGGATCGTTTGTATCCCTTCTTTATTAATAACGAGAGAAGGTAATAAGTAATCATTCCATATCCAAATTGTATTTAAGATAGCAACTGTGACCGTTATCGGTTTAAGCATTGGGAATATAACATACCAAAATACTTGGAATCGATTTGCTCCATCAATCGTTGCTGCTTCATCTAACGCTTTCGGAATGCCATTTAGTGTTCCGTGATAAAGGAATATAGATAGACTAGATCCAAATCCTAAATACATAAAGATTAATCCGATTCTATTTAACATATTCATTTTCCCGAAGATATACACTAATGGAATCATTACAGATTGGAAGGGAATGAGCATTGCTCCAACGAAAATAAAGAAGATCAGAGAACTAATTTTTCTTTTACGTCGAGAAAGTGCATAAGCTGCCATTGATGAAAATACGATAATAATGCCTACGCTAATAACTGTAATCAATAAGGAATTGAAAAAGGTTTGAATAAAATCTAAGCGTTCAAATGCTTCAGTATAATTCTTAAATGTAAATTTTTCTGGTAATCGTAATGTATCGACAAAAATCTCTCGTTTTGTTTTAAAAGAGTTTACTACCATTAAATAAAACGGTGCTAACCAAATAAGGGCTAAAATAATTCCAATGATTTCAATAACATACTTTCGCACTTTTCCCATTACATCTCCACCTCTCTTTTTTTGTTAAAGTATACTTGAGTTAAGGAGATCACTGTAACAATTAAGAAAAATATAACTGCTTTTGATTGTGCATATGCCATTTGATTTTCCGAAAACGCTGTTTTAAAAATATTCATTGCAACCATTTGAGTAGAGTCGTACGGGCCGCCTCCTGTTAAAGATAAGTTTTGATCATACAATTTAAATGAATTTGATAGTGTCAAAAACATACTTACGGTAAATGCAGGAGCTACAAGTGGGAACGTAATATGTCGAAAACGTTGGAAACTATTTGCTCCATCTATTTCAGCAGCTTCTAATAATTCTTGTGGAATGTTTTCTAAATAAGCAATATAAATCACCATAATATACCCAGCCATTTGCCAGCTCATCAAAATAACAAGTCCCCAGAAGCCTGTTTCTGTCGTTGATAACCAACCTCTAAAGCCTTCAACATGAAGTAAGTCTCCAATACCAGCAAATACTTTAATAAAAATAAATTGCCAAATAAATCCTAAGATTAACCCTCCGATTAAGTTAGGCATAAAAAAAATCGTACGCATAATTTTACTTGTCTTTAATTTTTGCGTCACAATTAATGCTAATATAAGACCAAAAAAGTTAATAAAGAAAACAGATGCGATCGCAAATTTCGTTGTAAACCAAATGGAATGCAAGAATTCCCCATCTTGAAAAAGTTTTATATAATGTTTAAAACCTACAAATTCAGTACTTTGAATTCCGTTCCAATTGGTAAAAGAATAATATAGTCCAAAAATAAATGGGATTATCACAACAACTGTTAACGCGATAAGGACTGGAAATAAAAATAACCAGTACCATAAAGATTGTTTTCGCATTTAATAACCCTCCAAAATTAGTGTCCTATGAATCAAGTTGCACTACGTAGAAATAGAAGGAAACAAAGCAACTAAAAATGTTGCCTTGTTTCCATTTGCTAAAACCGATATTACTTATTTCTTGCTTCTTCCCAAGCTTTTTTGGAATCTGCAATTAATTGATCCCAAGTCATTTTGTTACTTACATATTTTTGAATGTTCACACCTAATTTATCCATACCCCAACCTGTTGGATAACCCATAAATACCCAACCAATTGTTTTTCCATTTTGTGCATAGTTATAAATTTCTTTTGAAAGTGGATCTGAAATTTTTGATGAATCATAGCCTTTGTATGCTGGAATAAATTTAAACTTGTTTAAGACAATATCTTTACCTTCATCAGAAGTATATAACCAATCTAAGAATTTCTTTGCTTCTGCTACTACTTTTTGATCTTTATTTTTATTTACTGCCCAATACATTGGTACGCCAACTGGAATCGAATCTTCTTTAAATCCTTCAACCGGTATTGGTAAAAGACCAATATTTTTTTCAGCTAATTCAGGATCAATATCTGCTATTGAATTATATACCCAGTTACCTTGTTGAATCATTGCTACTTTACCAGTTGAGAATAACTCTTCAACTTGTTTTGAGTAGTCTAAACTTACTGTTGGTTGAACAGAATACTTATTTTGAAGATCAACTAATTTTTTCATTGCATTTCCATATTTGAATTCAACTGTCTTTGCATTAAATGCATTAACAACATTGGAATTGAATTCAGGAGCCAAAAATACGTTAGATAAATGTAGTCCAGTTACCCATGTTTCTTTTGCCGGGAAAGCAAATACAGCGTCAATACCTAAAGACGATTTGTTAGCTTCTAGCTTTTTCACTGCATTTTCTAAGTCGGAATATGTTTTAATGTTTTCAGGATTAATACCTGCTTTTGCAAATATTTTCTTGTTATAGATTAGTCCATAACCTTCTTGATTATATGGTAAACCTAAAATTTGACCGTTTTTCTTAACACCATCGAGTGTACCTTCAAGTGCTTGTGCTGCAGCTTTTGTATCAGATAAGTCAGCTAGCTTGGCTTCCCAATCAGCAACATCTTGTGGTCCGCCTACGTTAAAAATCGCTGGTTCTTCACCTGACGCAAACTTAGATTTAAGTGCTACACCGTAGTCTTCACCGCCACCAACTGTCGTAATATTAATTTTGACTCCTGGATTTTGGTTTTCGTACTGTTTCGCCACTTGTTCAAATTGATCTTTAAATTCTACCTTGAACTGGAAAATATCAAGAGTAACTTGTTTTTCTGAGCCTTTACTTTCTGAAGTACTGGATGAAGAACACCCAAACAATACAGTGCTTAGCAACAGAAAAAGAGAAAGCATTGTTAAAAGGAATTTTTTCGTTTTCATTTTATGATTCCCCCCCTATATTTTTTTAGTTTCAAATCATTTTATAATGAAAACGTTTGCGCTTTCATTTTCATTATATCGCCCATTTTTTTATATAGCAATCTTTTTTTACACAATTTATACTTTTCTCTCAACTATCTTATATTGTCAATAAACTTATTTAATAAGACAAACGTTTGCATAATTTAAGTAAAATAAATTTATAATGAAAAAAGGAATAGAATGGTTGTATACACAAAATTCTCGTAGTTTCCCTTGGTGATGGACTCTAGTTCAAAGGCACTCACTCCGCTGGTGTAGGTTTCCTTTATTTATATTTATTAGGAAAATTCAGTGAGTATAAAGTGGTTTATCTAGCAAAAAAAATCCCACTCCTTGTTAATAAGAAGTGGGTTTTTTTACTTTTTTAGCAACATCGATTAATTTTACCACCTTCATAACGATCCTTTAGTCGCTGCTCATAAAATTCTTTTTCTGTCAATGGAACCTCGTCTGGATGGTGGTTCTTAAAATGTTCTAAATAGGCAGCATAATTCGGACCACCTACAATGGTATGAAATGCACTAACCATCTTCTTCCATTTTATATGAACTGGAAAACGTAAGTTCATCTTATACCCCTTCTTCACCTAATTTTGAAGGAATATATTCACTTTCCCGTAATGGATACTCTTTAGTTTTTGATAGCACTCCATACCATACGCGAATCGCATCTGCTAAGATGGCAATAACCATGATCATAAATAGCCCAGTTATTGCAGCATCAAGACGATCATTAAAAATAATCTGATTCATCGCATTAACATTCTTTACTCCAGGTGCCAATTGTCCCTTCTCCAAAAAACCACGAATAAAATTCGCATGAGCTAAAAATCCAACTTTTGGATTATCAGAGAAGATCTTTTGCCATCCAGCGCTCATTGTAACGACGATGAGCCAGCTCAATGGTACAATTGTCGTCCATGTATAGCGTGATTTCCCCATTTTAAACAATACTGTTGTACCTACAGTGAGAGCAATGGCTGCAAGCATTTGGTTGGATATACCAAATAATGGCCATAGGGTATTAATTCCGCCTAATGGATCAGTTACACCTGTATATAAGAAGTATCCCCATACTCCCACAATAATTGCACTACTAAACACTGAAGCAAAGGTATTATCTGTTCTTCCTAATGGTTTATATATATGGGACAAAAGATCTTGAAGCATAAAACGCGCAACCCTTGTCCCTGCATCCACTGTCGTCAGTATGAAAACAGCTTCAAATAGAATGGCAAAATGGTACCAAAAAGCCATTAATTCTTTTCCACCAATTAACCGTGTAAAGATGTGTGCCATTCCTACCGCTAATGAGGGAGCTCCTCCTGTCCGCGAAAGAATCGTTTCCTCATCCACATCTTTGGAAAGCATACTTAATTCTTCTCCTGTCACAGGGAATCCCCATGAAGTAATAGTTTGTGCGGCTTGATTAAATTCAGTGCCAATCACTGCCGGTGGGCTATTGATCGCAAAATAAACGCCTGGTGTTAAAATGGTTGCCGCAATTAATGCCATGATAGCAACAAACGATTCTGTTAGCATCCCACCAAAAGCAATAAATTGCGCTTGTTTTTCTTTTGCAATGAGTTTTGGCGTTGTTCCCGAGGAGATCAAAGCGTGAAAACCAGAAACAGCACCACAGGCTATTGTAATAAATAAGAACGGGAATAAGTTTCCGGAAAAAACAGGTCCTGTTCCATTAATGAACTTCGTAAATGCTGGCATTTGAATATCTGGTAAAACAAGAAAGATCCCAATTGCTAATGCGGAAATCGTACCAATCTTTAAAAACGTACTCAAATAATCTCTTGGAGCAAGCAACATCCATACTGGAAGGACTGATGCAATAAAACCATAGATGATGGTCCAAATGGCAAGAGAGGTACCATCTAACGTAAAGATTGGACCCCAAAAGGGAGAAACCGCAACATATTTACCGCCCCAAAGACTGATTATCAGCAAAGCAAACCCGATTATCGATGCCTCCATTACTTTTCCAGGCCGAATATATCTCATATAAAAACCTAACAAAAGTCCAATAGGAATCGTCATAGCAATCGTAAAGGTGCCCCAAGGACTTCCTTTTAGGGCATTGACGACAACAAGCGCCAGTACGGCAATTAGAATGATCATAATAGACAGAACACCAATGAGCGCAATAAAACCTCCAAATGGACCAATCTCTTCCTTGGCTATTTCCCCTAATGATTTGCCATCACGTCTCATAGAAATGAATAAAACAATAAAATCCTGAACTGCACCAGCAATAATAACCCCAGCGATAATCCAAAGTGCACCTGGCAAGTAACCCATCTGCGCTGCTAAGGTTGGTCCAACAAGTGGGCCTGCTCCTGCAATGGCGGCAAAATGATGACCATAAAGCACATATTTATTAGTCGGTACAAAATCCTTTCCATCATTATGTACTTCAGCAGCTGTTGCCCTTCTATTATCTAAGCCGAATACTTTATACGCAAGAAATCTTGCGTAGAAACGATACGCGATAAAGTAAGAACCAAGGGCAGCCGTCAATATCCATAATGCATTAATATGCTCTTTGCGATTGATTGCAATTACCACAAGAGAATAAGTGGCTAAAGCAATTACAATCGCCCAAATCAGCAAACGAAATGTCTTTTTCATCTAATCACCTCTTATATGAAATTCAGTTTTTTGTTTTCCCTAATAATAGTCATTTTATACAAAATTAACCTCGTTATTTTTTTTAAAAAAAGGGAATTGTAAAAATGAGGTGAAGATAATGGAACAACATCCCAAAAATGAAGAAAAACATCAAGGAACAAGATGGGATATTTTAATGGCACCAATCGTATCCCTTGGATCCATGTTTACATTAAAAAAAGAAGATCAAATTGATCAACCGGACACAGATACTGAAAACAAATTACGCGGATAAAAATAGGTTTGTATACAAGCCATTTCATATTTTGTTAGGAGCTATTACTTCCAAAATCTTATACTTTCTAATACATTGAAAAAAGACGGGAAACTTGAATACTAAAGTTCCCGTCTTTTCATTTCGATTAAAATATGCTCAACTGATACATCATGGCTTTTACCTAATTCAGTTCTAGACGTTCAGAATCCAGTGAAGGATGTTGTTCATTTTCTTTCGTACTCTTTCTTAATGGAATTTCTTTTAAGAAAAAGACGATCACAATATTTGCAGCCATCAGTAAAAACCCGTAAAAGAACACATCTTTAATTCCTACTGCTAAGGAATCCCGTATGGCCACGAGCACTTGATCAAATATTTGTTTTGCCTGTGGAGGGATCATTGCCTTTATTTGTTCAACCTGTTTTGGATCAAATAGAACTTGCGGGTTATTAATATGATCGAATCCCATTTTGGATAATACCGATTTTGCCTCAGAGGTGATTTCTTTCGCAAGATGATTGTTCATACTATGATTCATTATTGTTCCCATAACGGAAACACCAACGGTTCCCCCAATTTGTCTAAACAATTGAACAGCGGATGTCGCTACACCAAGTAATTTCTTATCGACAGCATTTTGAACCGTTAAAACGAATAATGGCATAACGATACCCATACCTGAACCTAATACGATCATATTTAAAGTAACCGTGGAATTTGTAGTGTGGATATCCATCCTAGATAATAAATACATTCCAAATGCGACAATCGTTGTACCGATAACTGCTAGATATTTATATTTACCTGTTCGCGAAGTGATTTGACCACTAATCGCACTTGCCACAACTAGGCTAAGTGTCATCGGCATTAATACGACACCAGATTGTGTTGCTGACGAACCAATTACACCTTGAACAAATAATGGGATAAACATAATAGAACCAAACATTCCCATTCCAATTAGAAAGCCCATTAAATTCGAAATACTAAAAATGCTATTCTTAAATAACTGCAGTGGTAAGATTGGGTTTGCTACTTTACTTTCCGCAAATAGAAATAAAATTAATCCAACAGTTGCTATCGAAAACAAGGAGAATATTTGTGTAGAACCCCAATCATATTTCGTACCTGCCCAAGTAAATCCTAACAATAATGGAATCAGTGTAATGACCAAAAATAATGCACCAAGATAATCTACTTTCTCTTTTTCGCCGTGTTTTTCGTGTTTTGGATAAAGAATGTAAATAAATACTAGTGCGACAAGACCAAGTGGTAGGAAAATCCAAAAGATCCAATGCCATGCCCAATGGTCAACAACATATCCCCCTAGCGTAGGCCCAATGACACTAGATAATCCAAAAACTCCTCCCATTACACCTTGCCACTTTCCTCTTTCAGCTGGAGAAAATAGATCGGCAACCGTGGTCATAGATGCAGACATGATCGTACCGCCACCTAGACCTTGAATTCCTCGGTAAATAATTAACTGAATCATGGACGTTGATGTGCCTGATAAAAAAGCTCCCAACATAAATACTGCAATTCCAGATAATAAAAAGACTTTTCTTCCATAAATATCGGATAACTTTCCAACTAAAATAACCATGATACTCGTCGATAACATATAAATGGTATAAATCCATGTATAATAATCCATGCCTCCTAAATCAGCAACAATACGAGGTAAAGCGGTATCCACTATGGTTTGACTTAGCGATGAAAATAACATCGCTACGAGGATCGTCAACATGATGGTAATTTTCTTTCTATTCTCCAGATGTTCCATATACATCCTCCTTTATTGGACAATGATTTACCATCCTAATATTTAACGTACTTAAGTATTTTATGAGATCTGATAAAAAAATGCAAGCATAAAAAAAGACCAAAGTATCCAAGTTTAGCCTCCAATAAACACAAAAGGTTGAGGAGAAACCCCCTCAACCTTAAATTTGTTCCGGTGCCTTTAGTCCCAATATGGATAAACCATGTTGCAATACGTAGGAAGTGGCCATCGCTAAACCAACTTTAGCTTTTTGCTCTTCTTTATTTTCTGTGATAATTCTTTCCTGATGGTAAAAACGATTAAATTGAGCACTTACGTCTAACAAGTATCGTGCAACAATTGATGGCTCAGCACGATTGGCAGCTTTGATTAGAATATCTGGATATTGACTTAAAAGCAAAACTAAATCCCAAGCAGCTTCGCCTTGCAAAAATTCACCTGCAATATTCAATAAATCTTGCTCCGTAAAATCAGATTTTCGTAAAAGACTTTGTGTTCTTGCATTCGTATATTGTACATAGGGCCCTGTTTCCCCTTCAAAATTCAGAGCCTCTTCCCAAGAGAAGTTAACTTCATTCATCCTGTTATGTTTCAGATCATTAAATATGACAGCGCCCACACCGACTGCTTTTGCTGTATCTTGACGATTCGGTAAATCAGGATTTTTCTCAGCAATAATTTGATCCGCCATTTCAATACTCTTTTGTAACACTTCTTCTAGTAGAACAATTGTCCCTTTACGAGTGGACATCTTTTTATTTTCAAATAACATCAGTCCAAAAGGTACATGAACCAAATGATTTGCCCAAGTATAACCCATTTTTTTCAATGTGGTAAATACTTGTTGAAAGTGAAGCGATTGTTCATTACCTACAACATAGAACATCTTGTCAAAGTGAAACGTATCCTTGCGATACAAAGCTGCTGCTAAGTCACGAGTAGCGTAGATGGAAGATCCATCTTTCTTTTTAATGATGATAGGTGGCATATTCTCTTCAGATAAATCAACAATTAGCGCTCCTTCACTTTCGACAAGCAAACCTTTTTCTTGTAACTCGTCTACTACACGATCCATCTTATCAGAATAGAAGCTCTCACCTAAGAAATGATCAAAACGGACACCAAGAAGTTGATAAATTTTCTCAAATTCTTTTAAACTCTCATCGACAAACCATTTCCATAGGCGCGTCGCTTCCTCATCTCCATCTTCTAACTTTTTAAACCATACTCTAGCCTCATCTTCTAATTCAGGGTGAGTTTCTGCCTCTTCATGGAATTTGACATAGATTTTGACCAATTCTTCAATTGGGTTTTGGCGAATCACTTCTTCATTTCCCCATTTATGATAAGCAACGATCAATTTTCCAAATTGAGTTCCCCAATCACCTAAATGATTAATGCGAACCACCTTATACCCTAGTGCTTCATGAATATGAGCAAGAGAATTCCCAATCATCGTCGAACGCAGATGAGGTAGACTAAATGGCTTTGCAATATTAGGAGAAGAATATTCTACAACCACGGTTTTTCCTTTTCCTAAATCACTTTTTCCATATGTATCTTTTTTAGCCAGTATTTCTTCGATCAGATTGGCTGCGTATTTTGATCGATCAAAATGGAAATTTAAATAAGGTCCAATCGCCTTTGCTTGAAGCATTGGGTCTTCCAACTTACTTGCTAATTCGTCGGCGATCGTTTGTGGTGCTTTACGAAATGTTTTTGCTAATATGAAACAAGGAAAAGCTACATCTCCCATTTCACGACTAGGTGGGATTTCTAGAACGTTAAGGATTTCTTCTTCACTTAAGTCAACATGTTGACTTAAAACTTTAGCCACATATTGTTTCATCATGACCAACCTTTCAATAATATAAAACCTCTCAGCTCAAAGAGAAGAGAGGCTATCTATATAAATTCACCTATATTCCCGATTATTATATACAACCTTATAGCAATAAATCAAGTAAGGTACTCCATTTTCTCACTTTTTCATCTTTGGATCAAGCGCATCTCTCAGTCCATCCCCAAGAAGGTTAAAACCTAATACGACTAACATGATCGAGATTCCGGGAAAAATGACTGTCCATGGTGCTAATTGAATATAATCCTTCGAATCGGCTAACATCGTTCCCCATTCAGGCGTTGGTGGTACTGCTCCCAATCCTAAAAAACCTAATGCAGCTGTTTCAATAATCGCTGTTGCAATCCCCAACGTTCCCTGCACAATGATTGGAGTCATACTATTAGGTAACAAATGATGGAATAAAATCCGACTATTTTTCATTCCGATCGCTTTCGCTGCGAGGATAAATTCTTCTTCCTTTAAACTTAATACTTTCGATCGAACCAATCTACCATATGTAGGGATATTAATAATTGCAATGGCAATCAAGGCATTTGTTAATGAACGTCCTAATATCGTAACAATTGCTATTGCCAATAGAATACTTGGGAAAGCTAACATAATATCAAATATTCGAGAAATGATCATATCTGTCCATTTTCCATAATACCCTGCGATTAATCCAAGGATTGTTCCGATAATGATCGACCCAATGACAGATAAGAAACCTACTCTTAATGATATTTGCGCGCCATAGATGATTCGCGTAAACAGATCTCTACCTAAATCATCTGTACCAAAGATATGCCCTTCCGACATTGGGGGTAAGAAACGGTTTGCTAATACTGACTCCTTATATGAATAAGAAGTAAATAAAGGTGCAAAAATTGCCAGAAAGATAAAGATTAGAATAATGGTACCACCAATGATTGCAGATTTTTGTTTGATTAATCTTCGCCATGTCTCATACCATAATGAAGAATTCTTTTGCTTTGCTGGATAAGACTTTGTTGGTGTTTGAGCTTCGATTTGCATCAATGTCCCCCCTTAACGATATCTAATTCTTGGATCAATGGCAGAATAAAGTAAATCGACGATAAGATTCACAAAGACAAAAATCGTAGCAATCACTAAAATGCCTGATTGAATAACCGGGTAATCACGCATGGCAATTGCATCATAGAGATATTTTCCTAATCCAGGCCATGCAAAAATGGTCTCCGTTAATACTGCTCCACCTAATAACAGACCTGTTTGCAATCCTACGACAGTTAAAATTGGGATAGATGCATTTTTTAACGCATGTTTATAAATCAGGAAAAACTGGTGAACCCCTTTCGCTTTTGCCGTACGGATATAATCAGAATTCATCACTTCTAACATACTGGATCGGGTCATTCTTGCAATAATCGCCATTGGAATTGTACCTAAGGCAATACTTGGTAAGATTAAATGTTTCAACACTTCTTTAAAGCCTTCTATGTTCCCAACGAGTAAAGTATCAATAAGATAGAAATGGGTAATGGGTTGCACTGGGTTAAGAATTCCATCTCTCCCAATAGAAGGTAACCAATTCAATTTTTGAGCAAAAAGCCATTGCTCCATCAATCCAAGCCAAAAGACAGGCATTGACACACCTAGAAGAGCAATAAGCATAGCGATATAATCAAACCACGAATTTTGTTTCCATGCCGCTATAATCCCCGCATTTACACCAATAAAAATAGCAAATGCCATGGCAAAGAAGGTTAATTCCATTGTAGCGGCTAAATATGGTTTTATTTCTTGGGAAATTGGCATCTTTGTTTTTAAGGATGTTCCTAAATTCCCATGAAATATTCCTACCATATAATTTTTATATTGAACATAAAGTGGATCATTTAGTCCGAGTTCCTGCCGCATATTCTGAAGTGCCTCGGGTGAAGCTTTTTCTCCTAAGATTGTTTTCGCTGGATCTCCTGGAATGAGATGGATAATCGAAAACACGAGTAAAGACATGCCAATCAAAACAGGAATTAACATCAATAAACGTCGAATTGTATAAGAAATCAATGTTTTCCACCCCAATCTAATGATGACTGTTTAAGAAAAATGGGTAGTATGTAGACACACTACCCATTAAGCCCTCTTATTCAAAGTGAACTTTCGTGAATTTGTCGGTTCCTGTTGGATGTGGGTTAAATCCAACAATATTCTTTTTACCAACAAGTGGTGGTGTTGAGTGAACTAAAGGAATCCATGGTGCGTCGTTATGAATGATTTCTTGTGCCTGTTTATAAAGTTCGGTTCTCTCATTTTGATCACTAGATCTCTGGGCTTTAATTAAAATTTCATGAAGTTTGTCATTCTTATAGAAAGAGATATTTCCAGCATCTGGAGCTTTTGCATTATCCTTATCTAATAGCACATAGAGGAAATTATCTGGGTCACCATTATCACCGGTCCAACCAAATAATGCCATCGTATGTTCTCCTTTACCTGTTTTGTCCAGATAAGTGGCCCATTCCTCCGTAACTAAATTGGTTTTCACTCCAATTTTCTCGAATTCGGTTTGTATAGCCTCCGCAATTTTCTTACCTTGGGGAATATATGGACGTGGAACCGGCATATACCATAAATCTGTGGTAAATCCGTTTGGATAACCGGCTTCAGTTAGTAATTTTTTTGCTTCTTCTATATTGTATGAATAGTCTTGAATCGCATCATTATATCCCCATAATGATGGAGGTATTGGATTTTTTGCAGGTTCAGCTAAACCATTATAAAAAGCATCAATTAAAGCTTGTTTATTTACAGCCATATTCAGCGCTTGACGAACTTTTACATTATTAAATGGCGGCTTTTGTGTATTAAATGCAAGATAACCCACGTTCATACTAGGCCGTAACCAAACTTGTAAAGCAGGATTTTTCTTTGCTAAGGTTACATCATCAGGATTTACTCCATCCATCATATCGATGTCACCACTTTGTAAAGCAGTGAATCGCGCTTGGTTATCAGGAATCGATTTAAAGATTAATTGACTAAGTAATGGATACCCTTTTAACCAATAGTTTGGATTTTTATCTAAGATAATTTTGTCATTGCGAATCCATTGTTTAAAAACAAAAGGTCCTGTACCCACAGGATTTTCGCCAAATTTTTCTCCATACTTTTTAATTGCTTCTGGAGAAGCAATGGCAAAAGCAGGCATGGCAAGGTTATTCAAAAATGGGCCTTGAGGTACGTTCAATTGGATTTCAACTGTATATGGGTCCTTCGCAACTACATTTTTAATGACATGACCTTTGTCTCCTTTATATCCACCAAACATATAGCCGTAGTAAGGAAAATCTCCTTTATGATAAGGGTTCTTTTTATCCATCCAGCGATTGAAGTTAAAAACTACGGCATCGGCATTAAAATCAGTACCATCATGAAATTTAACTCCTTGTCTGAGATGAAAAGTCCAAGTTAACCCATCTGCAGAAGTTTCCCATTTTTCTGCTAATGCAGGCTCTATTTCCGTATTTCCTTCTTTATACGCAACTAAAGTATCAAAAATATTTTGCGTTACGTTCAATGACTCTCCATCAGTCACATTGGCAGGGTCTAAGGAAACAGAATCTCCCCCACGACCAAAGACGAGAGTAGACTGTACATTGGTATTACTTTTTCCTTGATCTCCATTCGATGTTGCCGTTTCTTTGCTACCACCACAACCCGTTAGTGCAATCGATAATAGAAACAAGATTGCTAGAAATAGAGATAATCCTTTTTTCATTGTTTAACCCCCTTATATCTCGCTTTTATAGATTAAAAAATAGAAATGATCTATGTAACGAAAAACGTTAGAATCACTCCTTTCGTATTTCCATTTATATCATTATCTATCGATGTAAATGACATGCCACTAAGTGTCCATTACCAAGATCCACAAATTCAGGTTTTTCCTTCTCGCAAATCTCCATTTTATATTTACATCTTGTATGAAATTTACAACCTGAGGGAGGATTGGCTGGACTTGGCACATCACCGGTAAGTAAAATTCTCTCTTTTTTCAGATCAGGATTTGGTTCGGGTACGGCAGATAATAATGCTTGCGTATAAGGATGCAAAGGGTGTTCATAAAGTTCATCTTTATCAGCCAATTCTACTAAACTACCTAAATACATAACCCCTACTCGATTAGCAATGTGACGAACCACACTTAAATCATGAGATATAAAGATATAAGTTAATAAAAACTCTTCTTGTAAATCTTCCATCAAGTTTAGTATTTGCGCTTGAATCGATACATCTAAGGCGGAAACAGGTTCATCTGCAATGATTAATTTCGGATTGACAGATAATGCCCTTGCGATTCCGATTCGCTGTCTTTGCCCTCCACTAAATTGATGGGGATAACGTTTCGCTTGCTCTTTGTTAAGGCCAACAACTTCTAGTAATTCATAAATCTTCTCTTTTCTTTCTTGTTCATTTCCTAATCGATGTACAATTAAGGGCTCTTCAAGAATTTTTTGTATCGTTTGCCTTGGATTTAATGAAGCAAAAGGATCCTGGAATACCATTTGTAAGTCCTTTCTTTTCACCCTCATCTCTTCCTGACTTAATGAAACTAAATCTTCTCCTTCAAAGAAAATCCTACCTTCAGTCGGTTCTATTAAACGTAATATCGATCGTCCAGTAGTAGATTTGCCACATCCACTCTCTCCCACCAATGCTAAGGTTTCTCCTTGATTCAATTCAAAGGAAACTCCATCTACGGCTTTCACATAACCCGTTGTTTTTTTGAAAATTCCTGTTTGAATAGGAAAATAGGTTTTAAGATTCTCTACTTTTAAAATCGACTTAGCCATCATGCTCCCTCCTCAGCAAGTAAACCTGTCTCTACATTTAACCAACATCTCGATTTATGGTTTTGGCCAACGGTAATTAATTCAGGAGCCTTCTGATGGCAAAGTTCAGTTGCGTACTCACAGCGAGGAGCAAAGCTACACCCACTGGGCATTTCTTTTATACTGGGGACATTTCCCGGGATCGAATATAACCGTTGTTTACTTCCCTTTAATTGTGGAGTAGATCGAATAAGTCCTTTCGTATAAGGATGCTTTGGTTCATAAAAAATCGTCCGAACATCTGCTTCTTCTACTACTTTTCCCGCATACATAACAATCACCCGATCACACATCTCCGCAACAACGCCAAGATCATGAGTGATTAATAAAATCGATGTATGATAGTCCTGTTTTAATTTCCTCATTAAATCTAGGATTTGCGCTTGAATTGTAACATCTAATGCTGTTGTTGGTTCATCTGCAATTAAGATAGACGGAGTACAAGACATAGCCATCGCGATCATTACTCTTTGTCGCATACCACCTGAAAGTTGATGTGGATACTCATTCATGATCTCTTCTGCTCTTGGGATTCCCACAAGTTTTAACATTTCAATAGCTTTATCTTTTGCCTCCCTTTTTGAAAGGGATGTATGTAAGCGAATCGATTCTATCATCTGATTACCAATCGTAAAGACCGGATTTAATGAAGTCATTGGTTCTTGGAAAATCATCGCGATTTCATTTCCGCGTAATTTTCTCATCTCTTTTTCGGGTAGATTGATGATTTCTTTCCCTTGATAAGTAATCGATCCTTCCACCTTCCCATTTCCTTTTGGAATAAGTCCCATGATTGAAAGCGAAGTCACACTTTTACCACTTCCTGATTCACCAACAATCCCTAAGGTTTCTCCTGGTTTAAGAACAAAAGATACATCATTAACTGCCGAAAATACTCCATCTTCTGTATAAAAATAAGTCTTTAGCTGTTTTACTTCCAAGAGACATTGTTCTGACACGCTTTCACCTGCTTTTTAAATGTGTATAATATTTATTAAAATACAAACTTAAAATTATTTATAAATGTTACGAAAATTTAAAATACGTATTACACATTATAGCATAACATCATTAACAGAGAAAAGTATTAAATTTTTTGTTTGTGTCAAGTTTTTCTCGATCAAGCTTTAATACTAATAATATCAGCATCCTATTTTTGTACGCTATGCACAGGCTACCGCACTACTGTTTGG